>JADHQF010000022.1 GCA_016778085.1 Luminiphilus sp.
GGCAGGTATGCCGATTGGGGAGACCATCAATCCACCTGGCTGGATGATGGCACTGTCGTTGGTGCAGGTAGTGATCAACCTTGTCCTGACCGTTTATGTATTCCTGTTAGCCAAATGGGATAACAGCTGATATTCAGACTTCTGTGCAATGTCTTCTAAGGGGGCCTAGACCCCCCTTTTTATCGCCATTTATTTGAGTTGCGATACTTTAAACGTCATCGTTTTGGCCACGAAGTCTGCTTCGCCAGAGACAATATTGATCACCCCGTCCGACACCATGTCCAAGGAGTACATCTTGAATACTGTGCCCTCGCGGCGATAAACGCCTTGCAGTGTAGCGGTGGCAAACTGCTCACCATTCTGCGTCCACGCAAAGCCTGTGAATTCGCCCGAGTCACCCAGTCCGAGCTTGTCGGTAAATTCGTAAGACAGCCAAACGCGACCATAGGGCCCGGCCTCACCTGTGGCGGAAATCTTGTAATTCGTGCCATCGGTCGTGTGTGCAGAGTCAATATCAAAGTTGGCGGTGAACTCGCCCTCGCCGTAATCCAGATCCTGCGCGACAGCAAATGGCATAAACAGTGCTGCGGTCAAAATCAAAACCATCTTTTTCAACATCTTGCTTCCCCTTGGTGTGAGTTATCAATTGTTTGTTCTTTCGTGCGTTGTGGCAGACCACAATGAATTGCAGCCTAACCCCCCGACACTCTCATGAATGCGCTTTAGAGGACAAGCAGCCGCCTACTCCATTTCGAGATTTAAACGGGCATCAACGTGTCACCATTTGCTCAGCATGAACCGTCGCCGTGCGTTACAGTCACGGCGGCAGCAACCGACTGACTGCCGAAAACAATTAAGACCTGAAACCAAAAGGAGCCCGTCTGTATGATGAATTCCAACACTCGAAAAGTTGCCCTCTCACTTGCCGTAGTGGCCGGCGTAAGTCTGCTCAGTGCCTGTGCCGACAAACCCGGAAGCAAAGGCTGGTGCGAAGACATGAGCGCTAAGAGCAAAGGTGAATGGACGGGCGACGAGGCTAAGACTTACGCCGCGCACTGTGTGCTGGAGAGCACCACGATTGGCAGTGAAGCCTGGTGCGAAAACCTGAATGGAACACCAAAAGGCGAATGGACGACCCAGGAAGTGGCTGACTATGCCAAGTACTGCGTGGTAAATCAGGTCACCCAGTAAAAATATCCCCAAGGCGGCGTTCACGCCGCCTCTACGCCTTTCCTTGTAACGCGGCGCAGGTCACAATTCGCCAATGAGCGACGCCACACCCGCCACGCACACTCCCATGATGCAGCAGTACCTCGCGATCAAGAGCGAGCATCCGCATGAGCTGCTTTTTTATCGCATGGGCGATTTCTACGAGCTCTTTTACGACGATGCTGAAGCCGCGTCGAAACTCCTCGACATCACCCTGACCAGTCGCGGCAAATCGGCCGGTGGGGCGATCCCCATGGCAGGCGTTCCCTACCACGCGGCCGAGAGCTATCTCGCGCGACTGGTGAAAGCGGGACGCTCAGTGGCCATCGCCGAGCAAATTGGTGATCCCGCAACGAGCAAAGGGCCAGTCGAGCGCGAGGTGGTGCGCATTGTGACGCCCGGCACGCTGACCGATGAGTCTCTGCTGGAGGCACGCCAAGATGCGCTGATTCTCGCTATTGCAGTGAATAAAACGGGCTACGGACTGGCATGGTTGGATGTCAGCAGCGGCCGCTTCCTGGTCTCAGAGGTCACAGACAAAGTGGCACTGGAGGCAGAAGTTGCGCGGCTGGCCCCTGCAGAGATTCTGGTACCCGAATCGAGTTACCTCGCAGACGAGCCCTGGCAGAGCGCCCTGCGTCGCCAACCGGATTGGCGCTTCGATGAGACCAGTGCTCGCGAAGATCTGCAGCGACAATTCCAGACCCGAGACCTCGACGGTTTTGGCTGCGGCGGCCTCACGGTCGCCGTCGCCGCTGCAGGTGCATTGCTCAGCTATGTCAAAGACACCCAGCGCAGCGACCTGCCCCACATCCGCGCGATCCACCTCGAGTCACAGAGCGGTGCGGTGATTCTCGATGCAGCGACGCGACGCAATCTGGAGATCGACCTGACACTAAATGGCGGCCAGGAGCATACGCTCTACGCGGTCTATGACAGCACGGTAACCGCCATGGGCGCCCGGCATCTTCGCCGTTGGCTGCACCGGCCTATTAATCACCGCGGTGAAATCGAAGGGCGGCTTGACGCAGTGGAATCCATGGTTCAGGAGTACCGCTTTGAGCCACTCCGCGAGGCACTCAAGGAGATCGCTGATCTGGAGCGAATTCTTTCGCGGGTCGCCTTGGGCTCAGCACGACCCCGGGATTTGAGCCGACTGGGAAGCAGCCTGGCCCAATTGCCGCTAATACGAAGCCGTCTGCCCGCCGAATCCACCTTATTGGAACAGCTGTCTACCGCTCTGCCCGATTACGAGGTGCTAACTGAACTACTCGAGCGCGCGATCATCGAGAACCCGCCGGTATTGATCCGCGACGGGGGCGTGATTGCCGCGGGCTACGATGAGGAGCTCGACGAGCTACGCGGCATCAGCGACAACGCGGGCGCCTATCTCTTGGAGCTGGAACAGCGCGAGCGTGATGCGACCGGCCTGTCGACGCTCAAGGTCGGTTACAACCGGGTACACGGCTATTACATTGAGATCAGCCGCACTCAATCGGAACAGGCGCCCGATACCTATCAACGCCGCCAGACGCTGAAAAATGTCGAGCGGTTCATTACACCCGAACTCAAAACCTTCGAAGACAAGGCGCTTTCCAGCAAAAGCCGCGCACTGGCGCGGGAAAAGCACCTTTATGAGGCGCTGGTTGCCAAGGTGGCGGAATCTCTCGCCCCACTGCAGGCGACCGCCACCGCGCTGTGTGATCTTGATGTGCTCGGTTGTTTTGCAGAGCGGGCGACCGTGCTTGATCTCTGCCGGCCCCGTTTTACCGATAAGACCTTGCTGCAGATTGAGGGAGGTCGTCACCCAGTGGTAGAAGCGGTGCGGGATGTCCCGTTTATCGCCAACGACACACTGCTTGATCACAGCCGGCGGATGCTGCTGATCACAGGCCCCAATATGGGCGGTAAGTCCACCTATATGCGGCAAAACGCGCTGATCGCGCTGCTCGCCCATGTCGGTGCGTTTGTGCCCGCGCAGGCGGTCTCCTTGTCCTGCCTAGATCGCATTTTTACGCGGATCGGTTCTTCTGATGATCTCGCGAGCGGCCGTTCCACGTTTATGGTCGAAATGACCGAGACCGCCAATATTCTCCACAATGCCACTGAGCGCAGCCTGATCCTCATGGACGAGATCGGTCGCGGCACCAGCACCTTTGACGGTCTGAGCATTGCCTGGGCTACGGCGTTGGCACTCGCCAATCAGGTACAGGCTCTCACGTTTTTTGCCACGCACTATTTCGAGCTCACTGCGCTACCCCAGCAACACCCTGCGATGGCGAACGTCCACCTCGACGCCACCGAACACGAAGATCACGTCGTGTTTCTCCACCAAATTCAAGAAGGCCCCGCTAACCGCAGCTTCGGATTACAAGTGGCCAAGCTCGCGGGCGTTCCGAAAGGCATCCTCGACGCAGCCAAAGACAAACTTCATGAACTCGAGAGCGGCGTTAGCGCCGGTCCGCCTCCCACCCAGGCCGAATTGTTTATGGCCTCGCCGCCGCCAGCTTCCGCTCCGCCCTCCCCCACACTGGAGGCACTGCGGTCATTGGACCCCGATAATCTCAGTGCCAAAGCAGCCTTGGACTGGATCTATCAGCTGAAACAGAAGCTTGACGATGAAAGCTGACCAGTTTTCAAAACACTTCACAGCCAGTATCCTTCGCATCGGGATGAATGAGGTATCGGTATGACGTTCGTTGTTGGAGAAGATTGCATCAAGTGCAAGCACACTGATTGCGTTGAAGTGTGCCCCGTAGATTGTTTCTACGAGGGCCCCAATTTTCTGGTGATTCACCCGGACGAGTGCATCGACTGTGCGCTGTGTGAACCCGAGTGCCCTGTCGATGCGATCTACTCAGAGGACGAACTGCCCAGCGACCAGGAGTCGTTCCTGCAGTTGAACGCAGAGTTGGCTGAGATCTGGCCAAACATTACCGAGCGTAAAGAGCCTGCCGCCGATGCAGAGGACTGGGCGGGCAAGCCCGGCAAGCTCGAGTTTCTGGAGCGCTGAGCACAAGCCACTGCCCGTGAACAGCGGGCACCACCTTTGAGTTAACCCACCACCACAGTCGCGATTGTTGACGTAGTGAAGTCGGCTTTACTTTTTCAGCGCTGGGGCAACAGGGACGTTGGATTCACGGGACGCCCGTTGCGCCGAATCTCGAAGTGCAACTTCACCGAATCACTGCTTGTGCTGCCCATGCGGGCGATCACCTGACCAGCATCGACCCGCTGCCCCTCAGCCGCCAGCAGGGCATCATTGTGGCCATAGGCGCTGAGGTAGGTGTCGTTATGCTTAACAATGAGTAACGCGCCATAGCCCGTGACACCGGTGCCCGCATACACCACCACGCCTGCTGCCGTTGCCATCACCGGCGAGCCGCGTTCACCGACCAGATCAATACCTTTGTGCCGCTCAGCTGAGTAAGCGCGGCTCACTTTCCCCCCTGCAGGCCAGGACCAGCGATCCACTGGCGCATTGGGTATGGGGCTCCTCTCGGTAGATAACGTATTCGAGGGCGGGCCTGGTTCAGACTTTGTGGCTGCTGGCTTGGCAGTAGCTGTGATGCTCTCGCCCTCTGTAGCCCTCGCCGTCCCATTGCCCGCCGAATTCTTCACACTGGTTCCGCTAGCGCGCTGCGTGTCACTGACCTGAGCCGCGCTGGTCTCCAACGCAGATGCGGCGCTTCGAGGCGCGGCATTCGGCACCGTTTGTAGCGCTTGTCCCACCCGGATCACATAGGGTGGATCGATATCGTTCAGGCTTGCGAGCGTGCGGTAGTCCACCCCCAGACGAAAGGCCACTGCGTAGAGCGTATCTCCCGGTTCGACCACGTAGTCCGGCCCGGCAGCCAACTGGGGCCCATAATCCGGACGATTAGTGTTTGTCTGACGAACCTCCGGCGGGACATCCACCGCCGCCACGGACTTGTTTTCAATGACCGCGGGTGGCGTATCGGCGCAGCCAACAAGCAGCAACAGGCTTACCACTAACATCTGGCCGCAATGCACCGTCATATTAAAGATCCCGACGCGAAGCCAGTGCCTGCATACCCCAGACCAAAAAACACCCGACAAGGCAGGCACCTAGACAGGCATAAAGCTGTGCATCCGTGACCGTCGACGGCAACACAGGCCGCGATACCGCGATCGCACCCTCCGCGGCATTCAACACTACCTCCTGTCGCCACGGCCATACCGCCACCAGTGAACCCATCAGCACACCGCTCAGAAATGCCATAGCCAGAGCCCGATAGCGCTGCAGACAGTGCTGCAGCACCCGCGCGAAGAGCAGTAGCCCGGTCAGGCATCCTGTGGCGAGCACCAAAAGCTCTGTAACCTGTAGCGTCTTAATCGCCGACAGCACCTGCTCATACATACCCATTAGAACCAGCAGGAAACTCCCCGATATCCCGGGCAAAATCATGGCGCAAATCGCGATCGCACCGGCAAAAAACAGCCCGGGCAAGCCGGCAAGAAACGATACGGGAGGCATCAAGGCTGCACCCACTGCGATGCAGGCACCCAGGGTAAAACCCACCAAACGATCAGGGCTATTCAGCGTCACCTCTTCCCGAATCAGCAGCACTGCGCTACTGAGGATTAGCCCGGAAAAAAACGACCACAGCGGCTGCGGATAGTGCTCCAGCAGCCAGTGAATGCCAGACGCCATAGAGAAGATCGCGGTCAGGATACCCAAAAGCAGAATCGACAGGAATCCGCCGTCGACTCGATGCCACAACGCATTCCACCGGCCACTCAACGCCATGGAGAGCGCGTCGCCATCTGCTGCCACAATGGCCCCCAGCAAGCGCTCGTAGATGCCGGTAATCAGTGCGATCGTGCCACCGGAGACACCGGGTACGATATCCGCCGCGCCCATCGCCAGGCCGCGGGCAAACACCCCTGCCGGCGGATGTTTCACCGGGTCACGCCTCGCACCATGGGTACAAAATTCACCTCTTCGATTACCTCCTCGACATAACCCTCAGGTGTCGCGGTCACCATCATGAGCTGCTGTCGCTCGCCACCCACAGGCAGGATCAGCCTGCCTCCCGGCGCGAGCTGCTCCAGCAGCTGCGTGGGCAGGTGCTCTGGCGCCGCTGCGCCCAGAATCAGATCAAAAGGTGCCTCACTGGCCCATCCGTCCAGGCCGTCTCCATGGCGCAACCGCACGTTGCGGACTCGCAGCGCACGCAGTTGCTTACGCGCCCGCTCCAAGAGCGGCTTGATGCGTTCGATCGCGCAAATCTCATCCACAAGACTGGCCAATATCGCCGTTTGGTAACCCGAGCCGCTCCCCAGCTCCAGCACTTTTTTAGGTCGCCCCTGAGCCAGAGCGAGCTCACTCATCCTGGCAACAACATAGGGTTGCGAGAGCGTTTGGCCATAACCAATCGGCAGCGCCGTATCCTCGTAGGACCGATGGGCTAGCGCCTCATCCACAAACAAATGACGAGGCACACTGCGAATCGCCTCGAGCACCTCAAATCGGGTGATACCCTGATCCATCAACCGTTGTATAAGTCGCTCCCGCGTCCGCTGGGAGGTCATACCGATACCTTGCTGACTCACGCAGCGGCACCCTCATTCATTATCAGCGCGACCGCATGGCTGGCAATGCCTTCCTCGCGCCCCACAAAGCCCAGCTTTTCGGTAGTGGTTGCCTTTACGTTAACACTGCCCGTAGCCACTTTAAGATCAGCCGCGATACGCTCGCGCATCCCATCGATGTGCGCGCTCAACCGTGGGGTTTGTGCGATCACGGTGAGATCGACATTACCGACTGTCCAACCGGCCGCGTCCAATTGCCCCACCACGGCGCGCAAAAGCGTTCGACTGTCAGCACCACTGAACGCGGGATCGGTATCGGGGAAGTGCCGGCCAATATCACCCAAGCCCGCCGCACCCAATAGTGCATCACAGAGTGCATGCAGCACCACATCCCCATCAGAGTGCGCGATCAGTCCGCGCTCGCAAGGAATCTGAACCCCACCTAACACGACGGCGTCGCCCTCGCCAAAGGCGTGGACATCGTAACCGTGGCCAATGCGCATCACGTCATTGCCCTCCTCTCTTTCTCAGCACCAGATCCGCAAACGCCAGATCTGCTTCAACAGTAACCTTAATGTTGCTCGAGGGCCCCTCTATCACGTGAACAGGCTCACCCATCCGCTCCATCGCCATGGCTTCATCAGTCACCAAGAAGCCTTCTTCCAGACACCGACCCAATGCCGCACGCAAAGCGAACAGCGGAAACAGCTGTGGCGTCTGTGCCCGCCAGAGAGATTGGCGGTCGACCGTGCCCGAGATCTGCCCGTCCTCACCGACCTGCTTTAAAGTATCTGCGACCGGCTCGGCGAGAATCACACCTTCCCCCGACTGCCGCGCACGCTCGATTAACGCGGTCAAAGAGTCAAGAGGCAAGCAGGGCCGCGCGGCATCGTGAACCAGCACCCAATCCTCTTCTGAACCTTCCGACGTTAATAGCTCCAGCCCGGCCATGACCGAATCCGCGCGCTCGGCGCCACCGGGTGTTGTTTGCACACGCACGTCCGCCAAGCTGTCAATCGCGTCGGCGCGACGGTCTGAGGGGTCGAGCGCCACCACGATGCCGCGAATGTCAGGACTCTCCAACAATGCGCGCAGGGTGTGCTCCATCAGCGGCGCACCGGCTATTTTCCGATATTGCTTGGGTATCTCCCCGCCAAGGCGACGCCCCGACCCAGCCGCCGGCACGACTGCCCAGATGCTGTTCACGGCGTCTTGGGCTCCTCTACAAATTGATAATAAACCTCGCCTTCTTTGATCAAGCCAAGGTTCTCGCGCGCGCTTTTCTCTACCGCCTCGGTGCCGCCTTGCAAGGCAATGACCTCCTGGGTGAGTGCCGCATTACGCGCCTTCAGTTCGGTGTTCTCTGCCTCTGCTTCTTCAAGCTGCGTCTGCAGTCGGCTGGCCTCAGCGAGACCTCCCTCGGCAAACCATAGCCGATACTGCAGCAGCAGCAGAAGACCAAACAGCCCGCCTATGAGCCAGCGCATCAGCCCCTCGAAAGGATGTCCCGGCCGGGATACGGCGCGGTGAGACCAAGCTCCGCCTCAATCCGCAGTAGCCGGTTGTACTTGGCTACCCGGTCAGAGCGACACAGAGAGCCAGTCTTGATCTGACCCGCCCCGGTCCCCACAGCCAGATCCGCGATGGTGGCGTCTTCGGTTTCCCCGGAGCGATGTGAAATGACCGCCGTGTAGCCCGCGGCCTTGGCCATGGCAATGGCTTCCAGTGTCTCGGTCAGCGATCCAATTTGGTTGAATTTAATCAAAATAGAGTTGGCAATGCCCTCGTCAATCCCACGCTTGAGGATCGCGGTATTGGTGACAAACAGATCATCGCCCACCAGCTGAATGCGGTCCCCTAATTTCTCCGTCAGCACTGCCCAGCCAGCCCAATCCGCCTCATCAAGCCCGTCCTCGATCGAGACAATGGGATGATCTGACGTCAATGCGGCCAGGTAATCGGCAAAGCCCGCGCTGTCATAGTCAGCACCGTCGCCCTGGAGGTGGTAACGGCCATCACGGTAGAACTCGGAGGCCGCGCAATCCAAAGCCAGCGTGATGTCATCGCCCAGCACGTAGCCGGCGCTGCCCACAGCCTCGCCAATGACTTCCAACGCCGCAGCATTGGAGGGCAGGTCGGGCGCAAAGCCGCCCTCGTCCCCGACCGCCGTGGCGAGCCCTCTGCCAGACAGCACCTTTTTCAGATGATGAAAAATCTCGGCGCCCATGCGCAACGCCTCAGCGAAGCTCCCTGCCGACACGGGCTGAATCATGAACTCCTGAATATCCACATTGTTATCGGCGTGCTCTCCCCCGTTCAGAATATTCATCATCGGCACGGGCAGAGACAAAGCCGTGCAGCCCGAAAGCTCGGCAATATGCTGATAAAGCGGCTTTTTGGCTGACAGTGCAGCGGCTTTGGCGGTCGCCAGCGAGACAGCCAAAATAGCATTTGCACCGAACTGCGCCTTGTTGTCTGTGCCGTCTGCCTCGATCATGCGCTGGTCCACGCCAGCTTGGTCTAGCGCGTCGTGCCCCACCAACAGCTCGCGAATAGGTCCATTCGCGTGCCCTACCGCCGTCAGGACGCCTTTGCCAAGATAGCGCGATGCGTCACCGTCGCGCAGTTCCAGCGCCTCGCGGGTACCGGTGCTGGCGCCTGAGGGCGAGCAAGCACTGCCGACACTGTCGTCATCTAATGTGACCTCGGCCATGACGGTCGGATTCCCTCGAGAATCCAATACCTCAAAAGCTCGCACGTCGACGATCTCACTCACAACACGCTCCTTGTTACAAACGACTCAGTGGATGGCCAGTTCGGGCTGAGACTTGACCAATGCATCCACCGCTTTGACCTGCTCGAGAAAAGGCTCAAGTTGCGAGAGCGGCAGCGCACTGGGGCCATCGCACAGGGCTTCATCCGGATTGGGGTGGGCTTCCAAAAACAAGCCCGCAATACCCACGGCTGCACCCGCCTTGGCCAACTTGAGTACCTGGTCACGACGCCCCCCAGAAGCGGCCTCACCGGGGTCCCGGCGTTGCAGCGAGTGGGTCACGTCAAAAATCAGCGGGCAGCCCATAGTGGCCTCACGCATCACCTCAAATCCCAGCATGTCGACAACCAAATTGTCGTAGCCAAAATTGCTGCCGCGCTCACAGACCATCAGCCGATCGTTGCCACACTCGCGAAATTTCTCCACGACATTGGCCATTTGCTCGGGGCTTAAAAACTGAGGTTTCTTGATGTTGATCGCAGCACCCGTGCGGGCCATCGCCTCCACCAAGTCTGTTTGGCGAGCGAGAAAGGCTGGCAACTGCAATATGTCGCAGACCTCTGCCACGGGCGCCGCCTGTTCTGACGTGTGTATATCGGTCAGCACCGGTACGTTATGGACTGATTTCACGTCAGCTAGGATTCTCAAACCGGCTTCGAGACCCGGTCCCCGAAAAGAATGAATGGACGAGCGGTTGGCCTTATCGAAAGACGCCTTGAAGACGAAGGGAAGCGCTAACTGCTCACAGACACGCGCAAACTCAGCTGCGCTTTCCATGGCCATTTCAGCGCTCTCGAGCACATTGATACCCCCGATCAACACCATCGGCTGGTCATTGGCAAAGGTGCGACCTGCTACCTCAACAACGCGATGGATTCCGCTCACGCAGCATCACCACACTGCTGCGCCACCGCCAACGCTGCCTCGATATAGCCCGCAAACAGGGGGTGTCCGCCACGGGGCCGCGACTTGAATTCCGGGTGGAACTGACACGCCACAAACCAAGGGTGAGCGGGCAGCTCGATAATTTCGACCAGTTCACCGTCCAGCGACCAGCCACTCATCTTCATGCCCGCTTCTTCCAAGCGGGCTACGTAGTTGCTGTTCACCTCGTAGCGGTGCCGGTGCCGTTCCGAGATCTCCTCGGCGTTATAAATAGCCTGCGTCTTGGTCCCGGCTACCAACCGACAGGGCTGAGCACCCAGTCGCATGGTGCCACCCAGATCCGAGGCTTCGGAGCGCTGCTCGACCGCGCCGTCTGCGGTTTGCCACTCAGTGATCAACGCAATGATGGGATGGGGGGTGTCCGCCTGCATCTCGGTAGAGTGTGCGCCATCGAGGTGACAGACATTACGCGCGTATTCGATGAGCGCCATGTGCATACCCAAGCAAATACCAAGGAAGGGAATACCCTGCTCCCGGGCATACCGCACCGCTTCGATCTTGCCCTGCACACCGCGATCACCGAAGCCACCAGGGACGAGGATGGCATCCAGATGCGACAACAACCCCACTCCCTGAGCCTCTATCTCCTCAGCATCGATGTAGTCAATCTCTACCCGGGTATCGGTTTGCAGACCCGCGTGATCGAGGGCCTCATTCAATGACTTATAAGCGTCGACAAGGTCGACATATTTGCCGACCATGCCTACACGTACCGTGCCCTTGCGCTGACTGAATTCACGACGCACCACATCGTCCCACTCCGACAGATCAGCCGCCGGCTGCGCCAACCCAAAGCGCTCGAGAATATAGTCGTCGAGTCCGCTCTCCTTGAGGTGGCGCGGTATCTGATAAATCGAGTCCGCATCCATGAGTGGGATCACGGCCCGCTCTTCTACATTGGTAAACAATGAGATCTTGCGGCGAGCGCCTTCGTCCACTTCAACAGAGCAGCGGCACAACAGCACCTCCGGTTGCAAACCAATCGAGCGCAACTCCTTGACCGAGTGCTGGGTCGGCTTGGTTTTGATTTCACCCGCAGTCGGAATGTAGGGAATGAGCGTGAGGTGCATGAGCAGCGCATTGGCTGACCCCAGCTCTAGCTTGAGCTGACGCACCGCCTCAAGAAAAGGCTGGCTCTCAATGTCGCCTGCGGTGCCACCCACTTCCACCACCGCGACCTCGGCATCCCCCGCCCCCACGACGACCCGATGTTTGATTTCGTCGGTAATGTGCGGGATGACCTGGACGGTGCCGCCCAGATAATCTCCACGGCGCTCCTTGCGCAATACTGCATCGTACACGCGGCCCGCCGTAAAGTTATTGGCACGGTTCATTACCGTGCGCGTGAATCGCTCGTAGTGGCCCAGATCGAGATCCGTTTCCGCACCGTCGTCGGTGACGAAGACCTCTCCATGCTGGAAGGGACTCATCGTACCGGGGTCGACGTTGATGTAAGGGTCCAGCTTGAGGAGGGTGACTTTGAGACCGCGCGCTTCGAGCACAGCAGCGAGGGAGGCGGCAGCGATCCCCTTACCCAGGGAAGACACAACACCACCAGTAACGAACACATATCTCGTCATGGATTCCACCAATGCGAAAGCGCACCCGGACGTCTGTCTCGACGCCTCTCGGGAACCTCTCTCCGATGGACGATTAGTCTAACAGGTCGCCCCGCAAGGCTCAATTCAAAGTGACGAAGAAAGGTACCAAACGGGCCGCAAACCCGGTTCCGCGGTGTCGTTGTCCAGATCAGCTGCCGCCGACAAGGGGCCGACAGGGAGCACCCAAACGGGTACTGTTTCTGACCATAAAACAGGGAGATGGCGCCGCCACCACGGGGGAATTCTCATCTCCTGCAACCACTTATTAGTGGCTTTTTGAGGCCGGTTAGGCGGCGTCACCGACTCGACCTCCCCACTGGTGCCGCAGGCCAATCGCGCCCCCGCAGGCAATCCGGGGCCGTCATCAGCGGTTTCCCAGCCAAGTCGCCCCCAGTTACCCTCGGCTGGTTCTCCAACCACGATCTCACCGGGTAGGGTCCAGTCATTGGCAGGCTCTGTGGCGCTGACGACCCAACCGCTCCAGACCCGCAAGCAACCGTCGCCCCAACGCAACTCGGGCAGACGATCCTGCCCCGCATCGAGGGCCTGCCTCGCCAGCTCGATTAGCCGTCGTCGGTCGGGCGAATCAATATTAGTCTCACCCAACCACTGATGGATCTGTGCTGCCAACTCCGCCACATCCACTGTCGGGTCGATCGTCAGAGCCGCCTCACCCATCACTGTCTCGGTTCTAAGGAGCGGCAGTTGGCTCAGCCGCTGCTGCGCCATGGCCTGCAGTCCAGCGGCACGCTGAATGGTCTGCCGGTATCCCGGCCAGCGCTCTGCCACGGCAGGCAAGACAACCTGTCGCAGATAATTGCGATCCTGTTCGATCTCAAGATTGGAGGGATCGATCACATACTCAAGCCCCGCAGCCTCGACCGCGCTCCGCAGGGTGTCTGAAGTCGTATTGAGCAACGGTCGGAAAATCCGTCCCGCACCGCAGGCCCGCTCCTGGGGAATCCCAGACAAGCCCCGCGGACCGGCCCCGCGCAACAGCCGCAGTAGAACAGTCTCCACCATGTCGTCTGCATGATGTCCGGTGAACAAAATATCGCCCTCGGCCAATACGCTCTCGAAAGCCCGGTAGCGCTCACGGCGCGCGTCAGCTTCCACCCCGCGGCCGCTGGGTTCGATGTTGCAGACATTAATATGCAGCGGAATGCTCAATCTGTCGGCATGGCGCTGACAGAGATCGCTCCACTCTCCCGCAGCCGCGTGCAAACCGTGGTTAACGTGAATGGCGTGAAGAGGAGGTGCTGATGAGACATCTCGGTAAGCCGCCAACGCGTAGAGCAACGCGACGCTGTCCGCCCCGCCAGAGAGCGCCACCCACCAGCGGGGCGCCTCTAGCAGTGCATCGGGAAAGGTTGTCAGGATCTCGCGCACGTCGCGTGCACCGACACTCAATTACCGTAGGACATCAGCCTTCGGTAACGCGCCTCAAGCAGGGCATCGGTATCCATCGCGGACAGCCGATCGACTTGATCCATAAGGTGCGCCTTCAACCGGCTGGCCATCTCAATCGGATCGCGGTGCGCGCCACCCAATGGCTCTGGGATCGTGGCGTCGACAATGCCCAATTCCTCGAGCTTGGAGGACGTTACGCCCATGGCCGCCGCCGCATCGGGGGCAAACTCGGAGCTCTTCCAAATAATGTTGGCGCAGCCCTCAGGTGAGATCACAAAATAGGTGGCGTACTGCAGCATGGCGAGATGGTCACCCACGCCAATACCGAGCGCACCGCCCGATGAACCCTCACCAATCACAATACACATCATCGGGGTTTTCAGCCGCGACATCACTGCCAGGTTTTGCGCAATCGCCTCGCTGATGCCTCGCTCTTCTGAATCGATGCCAGGGTAGGCCCCGGGTGTGTCGATCAAGGTGACCACCGGCATTTTGAAGCGCTCTGCCATCTCCATCAGTCGCAACGCTTTGCGATAGCCCTCTGGCTTGGGCATACCAAAGTTGCGGTAGACCTTGTCTTTGACCGCACGGCCTTTTTCCTGACCAATCACCATGACTGGGCGCCCGTCTAGGCGGGCAACGCCGCCCACAATCGCCTTGTCATCGGCAAAGTGGCGATCGCCATGTAATTCATCGAATTCGGTGAAGATTTCGGGAATATAGTCGAGGGAATACGGCCGTTGAGGATGGCGCGCCACACGCACAATATCCCAGGCGCTCAGATCTGCATAAATCTTCTCGGTCAGCGCGGTCGACTTCTCCCTCAGGCGGTCGATTTCGTCGCCCAGATTCAGATCAGCGCCGTCCCCAACCCCCTGCAGCTCCTCGATCTTCATTTCGAGTTCTGCAATCGGCTGCTCAAAGTCGAGATAGTTTGGGTTCATAGTCTTACCCCATACCAACGCGGGTGGCGGGTTGAATCGAGCGGGGGAGTCTACAAAGGGAGAACGCTTGCGTCACGCCCACTGTTAAAAAGTCAGGTATCTGGTTACCCTGCCGGCCATGATCGACCCCGGCCACACTCCACAACGCCTGCCACCGCGCCTGATTCTCGCCCCCATGGAAGGCGTTGTTGACGCGGTCATGCGTGAACAGCTCACCGCCATAGGCGGTTACGAGCGCTGCGTGACCGAATTCGTGCGCGTATCTCAAACTGTCCTCCCGAAGCGGGTTTTTTTTCGTTATGCCCCTGAGCTGCGACAAGGCGGACTCACTCCTTCAGGCACCCCCGTCTACCTTCAACTTCTGGGCTCTGACCCCGAGCTGATGGCCGCTAACGCGGCACGTGCAGCCGCCCTTGGCGCACCGGGTATTGACCTGAATTTCGGCTGCCCTGCGAAAACCGTCAATCGATCGCAAGGCGGCGCAGTGTTATTACGCTCCCCCCAACTGATCAGATCGATCTGCGAACAGGTGCGCGATAGTGTTCCCGAGCACACCCCCGTCACGGCAAAGATCCGTCTGGGCTATGACAGCGACGAACAATTTGAGGAGATTCTCGGTGCGCTGTCAGGCGTTGCCCTCTCCGAGATCACCATCCACGCCCGCACCAAACGGCAGGGCTACCGGCCGCCAGCACACTGGCACCAACTGAGAAAAGCGCGCCTGGCGCTCCCCTACCCGGTCATCGCCAATGGCGAGCTCTGGACGCCCGCCGATGTGGCACGTTGCGCTGAAATTAGCGGCTGCGATGCTTTCATGCTCGCCCGGGGCGCGCTCTGCCGCCCGGATCTCGGCGCCGCGATCGCTGCGGCCGGCCGGGACGAAGCTGGACCAACATTCAGCTGGTCTGAGGCACAACAGCTACTGGTGATGTTTTTGGCGCGCAACCGAGCGCTGTACGATCCTCGCTACGCGGTCAATCCGGTGAAGCAGTGGCTCGTCTATCTGAAGGTCTATTACCCACAGGCCGCCGCCTTGTTCAGTGAGGTCAAAAGGATCACCGACCCCGACGACATGGCGCTGGCCCTGCAAGGCCATCCGAGGCTAGCAAGCGCCGCCTGATCACTACCTGCGAGGACACGACGCAATGACCACATTGGCTGAAGACACTGGCAACGATCTGTGGGGCCACCCTCGCGGGTTATATATCTGTTTCGCCACAGAATTGTGGGAGCGCTTCTCCTTCTACGGTATGAAGTACCTGCTGCTCCTCTACCTCACCAAGTACCATCTGTTCTCCGACGCGGCAGGTCTCGGTGTACTGGGCAGCTACGCCTCACTCGTCTACGCGATGCCCGTGCTGGGCGGCCTCATCGCCGACCGTTTTATCGGCATGCGCAAAGCGGTCACCTTTGGCGGCTTGCTCCTTGTCGCCGGGCATCTCGGCATGGCGTTTGAGGGTGAGGCGGCCCGTCAGACCGCTGCCGGTATCGTCCGCGATGATCAGGCGCTGTCGATCTTCTATCTCTCACTGGCGTTGATTGTGGTTGGCGTCGGATTTCTCAAACCCAATATTTCCACGGTGGTCGGCAAGCTCTACCCCGACGGTGACCCCCGCCGCGACGCCGGCTTCACGATTTTCTACATGGGCATCAACATCGGTGCCTTCAGCGCAACGTTGCTTTGCGGCTGGCTGGGTGAGGTCTATGGCTGGTCCTGGGGCTTTGGCGCGGCGGGTATTGGCATGCTCCTGGGTCTCATCGTTTTCCAGTGGGGACAAAAAACCCTCATGGGCCATGGTGAACCTGAGCACCCGGAGCGCCTCAGGCAAGGCGTTGGCATCCCTGTGTTGACTATCGAGCGTGCTATTTACGCCGGCAGTTTCCTCATGGTGGCCGTGGTCTGGCAGCTGGTTCAGCTGACGGACACGGTTGGCACACTGCTGGATGTTATGTCACTAACGGTGTTGGCGGGGCTGGGATGGTTTCTGCTATTTCGCTGCTCCAAAGTTGAACGCGAGCGAATGTTTGTGCTGATTTTGCTGACCCTTTCAACGGTCGTCTTCTGGGCGCTGTTCGAGCAGGGTGCCGGCTCTATGACGTTGTACGCGGACCGCGTCACAGACAAGACACTGTTTGGCATGACCCTCACCGCCGCGCAATTCGGCGCCGCCAATTCCTTCTTCATTTTCTCTCTGGCACCGCTCTTTGCCCTGCTCTGGATCCGGCTCGGACGGCGAGGCTGGGAACCCAGTACGCCGGTGAAGTTCTCACTCGGCATTGCTCAGGCAGGTCTGGGTTTTGGCGCACTGGTTTATGGCGCGCAATTTCCCGATCAGGCAGGCGTGGTCTCCGCTTGGTGGCTCATCGTGGCTTACCTGCTCCATACCACGGGTGAACTGTGCCTGAGTCCGGTGGGGCTGTCGGCGGTCACTAAGCTCGCGGTCCCGTCGGTGGTCGGTGTGATGATGGGCACGTGGTTTTTGGCGTCGGCCTACTCTTCGTATGTCGCCGCGCAAATCGCCACCATTGCTGCCCGCCCCGCCAATGAGGGGAGTCTCAACCTTACCGATGCATTGTCCGGCTACACCGAATTGTTCAGTCAGCTGCTCACGATCGGTTTGGCTGGCGGCGCGGTGTTACTGGTGCTGTCGCCGGTGCTCAAGCGCATGATGCACGGCGTGCGATAAATCAGATCGAGGCAGGCACCGCCTCGGTCGCATCATCGGCATCACCCGATTTGCGATTTTTGCGCGCTAAGCGCATCTGCTGCCAGTCATAGCCAATCAGATACATGGCCGGCACCAACAACAGGCTGACGAATAGCGCAAAGAACACCCCGAAGGCCAGTGACAACACCGCTGGCTTGAGGAACTGGGCGCTGGTCGATTGCTCAGCCATGATCGGAATCAAACCGACAAAGGTCGTCACGGTAGTCAGGAAAATAGGCCTGAATCGACTTACCGCGGAGGTCACAAGCGCCTTGGGAGGCGACATGCCCTCCCGCTCAAGTCGTCGCACATAGTCAATCAGCACCAGATTGTCGTTCACCACGACCCCCGCTGCTGCGCCAATGCCAAAATAGGAAAAGAGCGCCATGGGCAAATTGAAAATCAAATGGCCGAAAACAGCGCCCATAAAACCAAATGGCATGGCGGTCATAATGAGTAGCGGCAGACTGTAAGAGCGGAAAGCGACGGCAATTAGGGCGTAGATCACAAATAGCGCGATGGTGTAGAGCGCCGCGATTTCACTGAAGAATTCCGCCTCTGCCTCCTGAGATCCGCCCTTGAGCACCTTCAAGCCCGGATACATGGCCAACAGTTCTGGCAGGTAGTCCTGCTCCACAGCCCGATTAATCTCGCCCAGAGACTCAGGCTCGACAGTGGCGTTTACCGTCACCACGCGGTCCCCGTTTCGGCGCGTGATTCGGCGTGTCGCCTGACCCACTTCTACGTCAGCGATCTCCAGCAATGGGACGAGCCTACCGTCGACAGTCCGGATGCGGACATCCTCAAACGTTGCCAGCGACTCTCGCTCCTCCTGCGGGTAACGCACCATGACGCGAACATCGCCGTTTTCCCGGGGTAGCCGCTGCACTTCCTCTCCGTAGAAAGCCTGCCGCACCTGACTCGATACATCTCCAAGACTGATTCCTAGTTTTTCTGCCCCGGGCAGCAGATTGAAGCGCAACTCAGGTAGCGCGCCCAACTGGTCGTCTCGGATAAAATACGTTTTGTCGTAACTCGCAAGATGCTGCTGCAGGGACAGGCTCGCCGCATTGAGGGTATCGAGATCTTGGTGCTTAAGCAGGAAGGTAATACTGGCCTCCCCATCGCTAAAGCTATAGTTGACCTTCACCTCATCGGCATCGGGAATATCCCCCACCAGATCGGAAAAACGCTCCGCGGTCTCCCGCGCACTGAGCGCTCTCTGGTCTGGCGGCGCCAGCTGAACAATCGCGATCACATCGCCGCGGCGAGCCCGGGTATACCAGCCCTCTATCAGCTTCCCTGAACCGCGACCCGCCTCCGCCTCGGCGTTGATCTCCTCAGCCAGCTGTTTTTCTGCTTGCTGCAACTGCCCCAACACCTCCATCGAGCGGCTGTAGGGCGTGCCCGGCGGTAAGCTCACATTGATATAGACCTCCTCGCTCTCCACCTGCGGCGAGAAAAAGAACTTCACCCAACCGCTGGTGTACAGGCCCAACGACACCATGAACAGCGAGAAAAACACCATGGCGGTGGTGTATCGATATCTCAGACAGCGCTCGAGGAACGGTCGGTAGCGGTTCTCCGCAAAAAGCACTATGCCGTTCGCAATCTTCTTTTGGCGCTTCATCCACTTCGAATCGGGCGCCGTGGTTTTCACATTGCGCAGGTGCGCCGGTAAGATCAGAAACGCTTCGATCAGCGAGAATAACAACGCCAAAGAGATGACCACCGAGAGTTGCCGGGTAAATTGCGCCGTAACGCCTGACAGGAACAACCAGGGAGCGAATGCGACGATCGTTGTGAGTACGGCAAATATGACCGGGCGACTCACGGCGAACGCCCCAGCGATAGCCGCCTCCTCGCCTCTCAGCCCACGCTGGTGCACATGATGATGGATGCTCTCCCCCACCACGATCGCATCGTCGACCACAATTCCCAGAACAAGTAGGAAGGCAAAGGTCGACAATAGGTTCAGCGAGACATCATTAGCAGGCAGGAGCGCAAAAGCACCGAGAAAGCTCACCCCGATACCTACCGTCACCCACAGCGCCACCTTGGGCTCGAGCGTTA
>JADHQF010000023.1 GCA_016778085.1 Luminiphilus sp.
CGCCGGTTGCTCGCCTCGAGCCCGTGTTTGTGGGGGGCGTGACTGTCAGTAATGCCACGCTCCACAATGCCGATGAGATTGAGCGCCTTGGTGTTCAGGTGGGCGATACGGTTGTCGTTCGCAGAGCAGGTGATGTGATACCCCAGATCGTATCGGTAGTGGAGGGCAATACGTCGGGCTCGAGCCCGGAGCGCGCGCCGATCATTTTCCCTGATCAGTGTCCTGCCTGCGGATCCGATGTGGCGCGCGAGGAGGGTGAGGCGGTGATCCGCTGTATTGGCGGCATGGCCTGCAGTGCGCAGCTGAAGGCGGTGATTCGCCATTTTGCATCGCGCAAAGCAATGGATATCGAAGGCTTGGGAGACAAGTTGATCGACCAGCTGGTCGATGATGGCCTCGTCGGCAGCGTTGCCGATATCTTTCGGTTGAGCCAGCCCCAGTTGGCTGCGCTAGATCGCATGGGCGATAAATCCAGCGAGAATTTGCTGGCATCGATCGACCAATCGCGATCAACGACCCTGCCCAAGTTTATTTACGCTCTGGGTATTCGCGAGGTCGGCGAGGCAACCGCGCGCGCCTTGGCAAACCATTTCCTGGAATTAGACGCCTTGCTGGCCGCGCCGACTGACGAACTGGAAGGGGTCGATGATGTGGGGCCCATTGTCGCGCGCCATATTCGGGGTTTTGCCAGCGATAACCGTAACAAACAAGTTGTCGGGGATTTATTGGCCCTCGGGGTCAATTGGCCGCCCGTTAACGTGGCCAGCAGTGAGGGGCCGCTGGCTGGCACTATCTGGGTGGTGACGGGCAAGTTGGAGTCGATGACCCGGGGTGATGCGGAGCAGCGACTGCGATCTTTGGGCGCAAAGACCGCCAGTAGCGTGTCTGCGAAGACCAGCTCCGTGTTGGCGGGGCCGGGAGCAGGCAGTAAGCGCAAGAAAGCCGAAGAGCTGGGCATATCGATTGTGGACGAGGCCGAGTGGCTAGCGATGCTGGAGGAGATGGAATGAAATCAGTCAATCGATCGCGACAGGTCATCGCAGTGCTTGTGTTGCTGATCATATCGGGGTGTGCAACGTCTCCGCCCGAGCAGGTCGACAATGTTTGCGACATCTTCAGAGAGAAATCCGGGTGGTACGGCGATGCCAAGGATGCCCGGGCGCGATGGGGTGTGCCAATTTCGGTGTCGATGGCATTCATGTATCAGGAATCCCGCTTCGTCGCGACGGCAAAACCACCGCGTAAAAAGATATTTGGCGTGATTCCAGGGCCACGTCCATCTGACTCCTACGGATACTCACAGGCCAAGGAGAGCACCTGGGATTGGTATCAGCGCAGCACCGGTAACTACGGCGCAGACCGGGACGATTTTGGTGACGCCATCGACTTCATTGGGTGGTACAACAACGTGTCCAATAAAGAGCTGGGTATCAGCAAGCAGGATGCCTTTCGGTTGTATCTCGCATACCACGAAGGGCACGGCGGTTACCGAAAACAGAGCTACCGCAGCAAGGACTGGCTCATCGACGTCGCGCGCAAGGTGGATAGACAGGCCCAGCGCTACAATTCTCAGTTGCAAGAGTGTGCTGAAGAGCTCGAGCCGAGAGGTTGGTTCGATTGGTGGTGAGCCGCGTCCGGTTCCAGTGCGCAGGCTGTCACGTGAATGTCACATTACTGACATGTAATAGGGGTTTTTAGGCTCCAGCCAAAAACGGAGGCGGTATGTCAGCGAAAACAGTGCTGGTCGTCGATGACGAGGCAAGTATCCGCGAGATGCTTCGTCTGGCCCTCGAGATCTCCGAATTTGAGTGTCTCGAGGCGGCCGATATTCACGAAGCCTATCGGCTGATCACCGACGAATCGCCCGATATGGTGCTTTTGGACTGGATGCTGCCCGGCGGGAGCGGTATTGAGCTGCTTCGACGCCTGAAGAAGGAAGAGGCTACCCAGGCGTTGCCCGTGATCATGCTGACCGCCAAGACCCACGAAGATAACGTTGTTCAGGGGCTGGAAGTCGGCGCTGATGACTACATCACCAAGCCGTTTGCGCCTAAGGAGCTGATTGCGCGGATGAAGGCGATACTTCGCCGCTCATCCAGCGAGGAGGCAGGCAGCGAGCTGCGCGTCGGAGAGCTCGTGCTGGAAATTGACAGTCGCCGCGTGATGCTCAGTCAAAAAGCGCTCGAGATGGGGCCGACAGAATTCAAGCTGCTACATTTTTTCATGTCTCACCCGGAGCGGGCCTATTCCCGCGCGCAATTGCTCGATAGGGTTTGGGGGGCGAATGTGTATGTCGAAGAGCGCACGGTAGACGTGCACATTCGTCGCCTCAGAAAAGCGTTACAGGCGGGTGATCCCATCTATGCGGATTTGATCCAAACAGTGAGGGGCACGGGCTATCGTTTCTCACCCCGCGATCTGGCGGTGGCGTGACCACCCCCGGATTTCTTGTTCTGGAGTCACGCCGTCTATTAGCGGCACTGTTTATCGCCAGTGCGATGTGGTTGGTGACGCAGGACTGGAAATTGGCTTTGACGACACTGGCCCTCGTTCTGGCGACTATCTGGGGATGGCAACTGGCAAAGATATACCGCTGGTTCGCTGATCCTGAGCAACTGCCCCCCATTTCGAACTCGGGCCTCGAGGGTATTCTTCGTGACGTCTATGCTCTGCGTAGCCGAGACACACTGGGAGCCAAGACGCCCGCGCGGTCTCAGTCTTATCTAACAGACTCCATAGCGTCTATGCGCGACGCGGCGCTGATCATCAATTCAGATGGGCGGCTCGTGTGGTGTAATGACGCCGCCGAATATCTGCTGGGGATCAGTTTCGAGGAGGAAGAGGGTAGACCCTTCTCTGAAGTAGCACCCGGTAAGTCACTCAAGCGTTACATGCGGGAGGAGAACTTTCAAAAACCATTGCGAATCAAGCCAGGGCCGGATCCCGAATTTTGCCTGCAGCTAGAGTTTTCGCATTTTGGGGTCAACGACCGCCTGGTGTTCGTAAAAGATGTCACCGAGCAGGACAAGCTGGAGCGTATGCGGCGTGATTTCGTCGGGAACGTATCCCACGAGCTGCGCACACCGTTGACGGTGATCAAAGGCTATATAGAAACACTCCAATCTTTGATGTCGGATTCTGATGCGCGGCTTAAAAAGTCGCTCGGCTCAATGGATATTCAAGCAGCTCGCATGGAGAACTTAATCTCGGATCTACTGTGGCTGTCTAGAATAGAGAGCGTGGAAGGGGAGCGTAAAGATGACCAGCTTGACATGGTCGACCTGCTTACCCATTTGTGTGATGAGTTGATGCCCGCTTGGCCTGACCGAAAAATTGAGCTGGTGACTACTTCAGAACTCTGTGTGCTGGGTAGTGCCGCGGAATTACGCAGTGCCATCAGCAATCTGATTGTGAATGCCCTCAAGTACAGTGAAGCTCCTGTCAAGGTTACGTGGGCGAATACTGTTGTCGGACCTGAATTGCTTGTAGAAGATCAGGGGCTCGGTATCGACGCCAAGCATATTCCGCGGTTAACCGAGCGCTTTTATCGCGTCGATAAAAGTCGCAGTCAGGCAACAGGTGGGACCGGGCTGGGTTTGGCGATTGTCAAACATGTAGCGGTATCGCATGACGCAAAATTGTTCGTTGATAGCGAGGTGGGTCGGGGTAGTACATTTCGGTTGGTCTTTCCCAGCGAGCGTGCTGTAGCCTGTGCCGTCTGCTCAAGGGAGAGTCGCCCGGTCGAATCTCGCCAGTGACGGCTTTGGTATCAAACTGACTTTAGGTTTTGTAACGGTTAGCATTGCGGGCTCCTGACGTCGGGATACAGCTATGAGTCGGTTCTGGATCGACAAAATATCGGGCCTAAAGCCCTATGTGCCGGGAGAGCAGCCGACTTCGGATACGCTGATCAAGCTCAATACCAACGAGCATGCGTTGCCGCCCGCTGAGTCAGTTTTGGCCGCGCTAAAAAGCGCCTCGGGTGAAGCGCTTAGGCGTTACCCTGACCCCGCCGCGTCAGCATTAAGATCTGCGATTTCTGCTGCCGAATCCGTTCCGCCAGACCACATATTCGTTGGCAACGGCTCCGATGAAGTGCTTGCGCACCTGTGGTTTGCCTTGCTGAAAGGCAGACGAGTTCAGACGCTGGATATGACCTACGGCTTCTATCCCGTCTGGGCGGGACTCTATGATGCGGTCCTTAAGGAAGTGCCGGTGCTGGATGATTTCTCGGTAGACCTCGACGCATTAAAAAACAGTGATGCCGCGGTCGTGCTAGCTAACCCCAATGCACCAACAGGCAGGGCGCTGAGGCGTGAAGATATCGCCTCGCTCGTTGATTCAAATTCTGATCGATTGGTGGTCGTTGATGAGGCTTATTTTGGTTTCGGTGCAGAGAGCTCAGTGCCCTTGGTTGCGGACCATGACAATCTCATTGTGACCCGCAGCCTCTCCAAGAGCCACGCGCTGGCGGGCATGCGAGTGGGTTACGCTATTGCGCAACCAGATCTCATTGAAGGCTTGATCCGCGTCAAGGACTCTTTTAACTCCTATCCCCTGGATACTGTTGCGCAGGCAGTGGCGACGGCGGCGATCCAAGACACGCAGTGGCTTGAGAATGCTTCACAGAAAGTTCGCGAGGTCCGTGAGGTCATGAGCGCAGGATTGCGGACGATCGGTTTCGAGGTGCTACCCTCACAGGCCAACTTTATTTTTACTGAACACCAGTCACTCGCCGGCAAGCAAATCTTCGACGCCTTGCGTGCCCGGGAGATCCTGGTGCGGCGCTGGGATAAGGAACGCATTGAGAATTGGTTGCGCATCTCAGTGGGCACAATGGCGCAAGCTGAGCAGCTTTTGGCAGTGATGAGAGAGATCGTCTCGGCTGAGGCCGGTTGAACTCGCTCAGCGGCGCCGGAGCACAATAGACCCGATGCTATAGCCCGCGCCGAACGAACATAATACAGCCAGGTCCCCGGCTACCAGATCCGCGTTGTGCTTGTGGAAAGCAATCACTGAACCTGCCGATGAGGTATTGGCATACTCATCGAGGATCGTTGGCGACTCCTGCTCGGTGGGCGATCTCCCGAAAACCTTGCGAGCGATAAGATCATTCATATTTTGGTTCGCCTGATGCAGCCAAATCCTTTTTAGGTCGTCGGCCGCAATGTTCATGTTAGCCAGCTGGCCCGTGATTTGCTCTGCCACCGCAGGACAGACTTCTTTGAACACTTTGCGACCTTCCTGAATAAACAGTTTGTCGATTTGACCGACCCCGCTCTCGTCGGCGCGATTCAGGAAGCCAAAATTGTTGCGGATGTTATTGGAAAACAGCGTCTGCAGGCGCGTATCCAGAATATCCCAACCAGATCCTCTGGCGGCTGTGGAATCACTCTCGACCACTACCGCTGTGGCCACGTCGCCGAAAATAAAGTGTGAGTCGCGGTCGCGGAAGTTGAGATGACCAGTACAGATCTCCGGGTTCACAACCAATACACGTGCGGCGCTGCCGGATTTCACTGCGTCGCTGGCCTGCTGTATGCCGAAGGTGGCAGAGGAGCAGGCCACATTCATGTCGAAGGCGAAACCATTGGCGCCAAGGGCTGACTGGACCTCGATTGCCATCGCGGGATAGGCGCGTTGCATGTTGGAGGCGGCAACAATCACGGCGTCTAGTTCATGTGCGCCAATGCCTGCCTCGGCCATGGCTTGCTCGGCCGCTCTACAAGCGATTTCGCACATGACCGACGGCTCGTCGTTATGCCGCTCTGGAATTTTGGGCACCATACGCTCGGGGTCGAGAATGCCGGCTTTATTAATGACGTAGCGAGATTTGATGCCTGAGGCTTTTTCTATGAACTCGGCGGACGAGTGAGTTTTGGCTTCCAATTCCCCCGCGGCTATCGCTTCAATGTTATCAGCGTTGTAAAGATCGACCCAGGCATTGAACGAGGCGACCAGTTCCTCATTACTGATGCTCTCGGCCGGGGTGAACAGCCCCGAGCCTGTGATCACCGCAGAGGCTGTCATGGATCGACTTACCGCTGATCCAGCGGGATGAAATCTCTTTCGGTCTCCCCGGTATAGAGCTGACGAGGACGGCCGATGCGATAAGCCCCGCCGATCATTTCGTTCCAGTGCGCGATCCAGCCTACCGTTCGGCCTATGGCAAAGATCACCGTAAACATTGACGTTGGGATGCCGAGCGCCTTCAGAATAATGCCGGAGTAAAAATCGACGTTGGGGTAGAGCTTCTTCTCGATAAAGTACTCGTCTTTGAGCGCAATTTCTTCGAGTCGTTTGGCAATTTCCAGATTTTCGTCCTCGATGCCTAGCTCTGCCAAGACCTCATCCGCAGCCTGTTTCATGACTTTGGCCCTCGGATCAAAGTTCTTATAGACACGGTGTCCGAACCCCATCAGGCGGAACGGATCGTCCTTGTCTTTTGCCTTGGCGATGTATTCGTCGATATGGTCCACCGTGCCGATCTCTTCAAGCATTTTCACCACGGCTTCATTGGCGCCGCCGTGGGAGGGACCCCAGAGTGCCGCGATACCCGCTGCAATGCAGGCAAAGGGATTGGCTTGCGAGGAGCCCGCGAGGCGCACGGTAGACGTCGAGGCGTTCTGCTCGTGGTCGGCATGGAGCAGAAAGATCCGATCCATGGCGCGCGCGATAGTGGGCGACACCTTTGTCGGTTCACAGGGATTGCCGAACATCATGTGCAAGAAGTTAGCAGCGTAATCCAGACTGTTATCGGGATACATGAATGGCTGGCCAATGGAGAATTTGTAACTCATGGCTGCAATGGTGGGCATTTTGGCGATCAGCCTGAATGCTGCTACTTCGCGATGCCATGGATCGGAGATGTCTGTGGAGTCGTGATAGAACGCGGAAAGCGCTCCGACCACTCCGCACATGATGGCCATGGGGTGCGCATCACGACGAAAGCCGTTGAAGAAAGTTCGGATCTGCTCATGCACCATGGTGTGCCGGGTCATGATGCCCACGAACTCGTCTTTCTGCTCGGCGGTCGGCAGCTCGCCATTGAGCAATAGGTAGCAGGTTTCTAGATAGTCCGAATGCTCGGCCAGCTGCTCTATCGGATAGCCCCGATGAAGCAGCACCCCTTTCTCGCCATCGATAAAGGTAATTTGTGATTCGCAGGACGCCGTCGATGTGAAACCGGGGTCATAAGTGAAGTAACCGTTGGCAGTCAGCTTGCCCACATCGACAACATCAGGGCCCAATGTGCCCGAGTGCACGCTCAGATCGATGGCCTGCTGAGTTCCATCCTCATGGGTGAGGTTCAGGGTGGCGTGTTTGTCGGACATAGAGGATCACTACCGCTTGAAATAAGAGGGTGCCAAACTAATGCTGAGCGCCTGACATGTCAATTTGAAACGCGCTGAATGGATCAACTCATCAGGCGGATCGGGGACCCGAGACGGAAAATTGTAATCAATTGTGAGCCCACCTATACTCCGGACCGCGGAAGATATCGGGTCATCCACCGTAACCTCCGCCGCAACCGCAACTACTCTGAGATTTAACGTGAGACCAACTTCAAGAGACACGCGTCCTGTCAATTTGGACCTTGGCACCATTAACTTGCCAGTGACCGCTTATGCCTCCATCACACACCGCGTGACCGGGGTGCTGATGTTTTTCTCCAGCTTTCTGATGTTGTGGGCTCTCGATCAGAGTCTTGCCTCTGAAGCCTCCTTCAACGCGGTGGCGGCGGTGCTGTCCTCACCGCTAGCCAAGCTGGTCAGTTGGGGTATCGCATCGGTGCTGACTTACCACGCGCTTGCGGGGATCAAGCACCTCATTATGGATGCGGGCATTGGTGAGACGATGCGCGGTGGTGTGTTGGGCGCGCGCATCGTGTTTGTGCTGGCGGCTGTGGCCGCAATGGTGTGGGGGGTGCTGATATGGTGACCTCTGTGACAAGTTTCAGCCGAACGGGGCTATCTGACTGGCTGATTCAGCGGGTTACCTCTTTGGTGTTGCTCGCATATTTTATTGTTATCGCCTACCAGTTACTGGGTTCAGTTGACTACACTTCGTGGCGACTGCTGTTTGACCAGACGTGGATGAAGGTCTTTACCCTGATGGCAGCGCTGTCGCTGGCGGCACACAGCTGGATTGGCCTGTGGTCAGTGTTCACGGATTACCTGACTGAGAGAATGTTGGGGCCGAAGGGCAACGTCATCAGGTTGTTTTGCCAGCTGGGCGCGTCACTCGCTCTGGTGGGTTACGTGATTTGGGTGATTGTCATTATTTGGAGCTGAGGCGTCTTGGATCAGCTGTGAACAAGCGGGGCGGTGTACCACGAGGCTCCCGGGATAGACGTGAGATTTATGAGAACAATTTCTTTTGATGGGGTAATTGTAGGCGGTGGCGGCGCTGGAATGCGCGCGGCGTTGCAGTTGGCCCAGTCCGGTTATAAGACCGCCGTTATTTCTAAGGTGTTTCCGACGCGTTCACATACTGTGTCCGCGCAGGGTGGTATCACCTGCGCAATTGCCAGTGCTGACCCTCAGGACGATTGGCGGTGGCACATGTATGACACCGTGAAAGGCTCTGACTACATAGGCGATCAAGACGCGATTGAATACATGTGCTCGGTCGGCCCAGAGGCGATCTTCGAGTTGGAGCATATGGGCCTCCCGTTTTCGCGTACCGAGGAAGGCCGCATTTATCAAAGACCCTTTGGTGGGCAATCGAAGAATTTTGGCGAGGGCGGACAGGCGGCTCGAACGTGTGCGGCGGCTGATCGCACCGGCCACGCGCTCTTGCATACGCTGTATCAAAACAATATCAAAAACGAGACCGTCTTTTTTAACGAGTGGTTCGCCGTTGATCTGGTGAAGAACCAGGACGGTGCGGTGGTGGGTGTGATCGCCATTTGCATTGAAACGGGTGAGACCGTTTACGTGAAATCCAAGGCGACGGTCTTCGCTACGGGTGGTGCTGGCAGGATCTATGCCTCCACCACCAATGCGCACATCAATACCGGTGATGGCTTGGGCATGGCGCTCCGCGCAGGCGTGCCTGCGCAAGATATGGAGATGTGGCAGTTCCATCCGACTGGAATATACGGTGCCGGCACGTTGGTGACTGAGGGCTGTCGCGGAGAGGGTGGCTATCTGGTCAATAAGGACGGTGAGCGCTTTATGGAGCGATACGCGCCCAACGCTAAGGATTTGGCGGGCAGAGACGTGGTGGCGCGCTCGATGGTGCTCGAGATTCTCGAGGGCCGGGGCTGCGGCCCTAACGGTGATCACGTGAAGCTCAAGCTGGATCACCTCGGTGAGGAGGTTCTCGAATCCCGACTCCCCGGGATCTGCGAATTGAGCCGCACGTTTGCTCACGTCGACCCCGTCAAGGAGCCCATCCCGGTTGTGCCGACATGTCACTACATGATGGGCGGTATTCCCACGAACGTTCATGGCCAGGCCTTGACCGTCGATGCACAGGGCAGCGATGCGGTCATTCCGGGCCTTTATGCGTGCGGCGAAGTCGCCTGTGTCTCGGTGCATGGTGCGAATCGACTCGGCGGCAACTCATTGCTGGACCTCGTGGTCTTTGGGCGTGCCTCTGGTCTGTTTATCGAGAAGTCGCTGCGTGAGGGAATTGAGCTCCGGGACGCGTCACAAACTGATATTGAGGCGGCTGGTGCGCGGCTTGAGGCACTCAACGCCCGAGAGCAGGGCGAGCAGGTGTCGCCATTGCGACACGAGTTGCAGGAAATCATGCAAAACCACTTTGGCGTGTTCCGCACCGGTGAGTTCATGCGCGAGGGGATCGCCAAGCTGGCTGATTTGCGAGAGCGCGTAGAAAACGTTGCACTCGCTGACCGATCAAATGCGTTTAATACTTCGCGGATCGAGTGTCTGGAACTGCAGAACCTGTTCGAAACCGCTGAAGCCACGGCGGTGGTTGCCGAGGCTCGAGATGAGAGTCGCGGTGCTCACGCGCGAGAAGATTTCACTGAACGAGATGACGAGAACTGGCTGTGTCACTCCCTTTATCAGAGTGAGGGCAAGCAAGTGTCCAAGCGGAGCGTCAACTTTACCCCGCAAACCGTTGAAACCTTCCAGCCGATGGCGAGAAGTTACTGAGTTTTTCAGGAGCGATAGCAGATGCTACAGGTCAGCCTATACCGTTATAACCCCGAGACCGACGAAGCCCCGTACATGCAGGATTTTTCTGTCGACACGGGCGATCGCGATCTGATGGTGCTGGATGTACTTGAGCTCATCAAGGCCGATCTCGATGGCAGTGTGACCTACCGTCGCAGTTGCCGGGAGGGTGTCTGCGGGTCAGATGGTCTCAACATGAACGGTAAAAATGGGCTGGCATGCATCACGCCCCTCTCTGAGAGTGTTAAAGGCGGCAAGCTGGTGATTCGTCCTCTGCCAGGATTGCCCGTGATTCGTGATCTTGTCGTCGATATGAGTCTTTTTTACGCACAGTACGAGAAGGTGCAGCCTTACTTGCAGAATCCCACACCGGCGCCAGCGATCGAGCGACTGCAGTCTCCCGAGGAGCGCGCCCAGTTGGATGGGTTGTACGAGTGCATTCTCTGCGCCTGTTGCTCAACCAGTTGCCCGTCTTTCTGGTGGAATCCCGATCGGTTTGTCGGTCCCGCCGGTTTGCTGCAGGCGTATCGATTCCTCGCTGACAGTCGTGACACGGCGACAGAGGACCGGCTGGCCAAGCTGGATGATCCCTTCAGCGTGTTTCGCTGCCACGGCATTCAAAATTGCGTCAACGTGTGTCCGAAGGGCTTGAATCCCACCAAGGCGATTGGCCATATCCGCACCATGTTGCTTAATCGGGCGACCTGATACCGGCCGCACGATGAGTGGTGATGGGTGTCATAGCTGATTGTCATAAGTGTATTCCGGTCACTGCATATCAGGCGTATAACGCATAACCTTTAGTTATTTTAGGGGCGAAGCACCCCGGGAAATGTCAGTAATTCTGCCGTTTTTGCCATTAGGCGGGCCCCCAAAAAAAACAATTACCCTACACTACGCCCCTCAAGCTAAGTGACCGGTGGCCAAGACGAGCTAACGCTTAGCGACACCTCAGGGGGCAACAGTGACACAGGCGACGCCTATACCCGGCATGCTGGCGCAGTGGGCAACATCTCACATTGCGGGTGGTAACGCCGAGTATGTGGACGCGCTGTACGAGCACTACCTTCAGGACCCCAACGCGATCCCGCCGGAATGGCGGGACTATTTCGATCAATTGCCCCGCGTGGCCTCTGACACCCATGCACTCCACGATGTGCCCCACTCGGTGCTGCGTGACCGATTTGCGCGTATTTCTAAGATGCGGGTGCGCACTGATGCGACAGTCGCGCAGGATTCACACGCGACCGAGTACGAGCGAAAGCAGGTCAGAGTGGTGCAGCTCATATCTGCGTACCGGCAGCGGGGGCACCAAGAGGCACAACTTGATCCGCTAGCGTTGGCGCAGCGGCCGTCGGTCCCGGACCTGGACCTCACCTTTCATGAGCTTACTGAGGCGGATTTAGATACCACCTTTCAGGTGGGTACTGTGTACTTTGGTCGCTCCGAAGCCACCTTGGCAAACATCCGCGACGACCTGGCCGCCACCTATTGCGGCACCGTGGGGGCGGAGTTCATGCACATCGTGGATACCGAGGAGCGGCATTGGATCATGAGCCGCATGGAAGCGGTGCGCAGTGCGCCCGACTTTTCAGCTGAGCAGCGGCTCAACATCTTGCGGCAACTGAACGGTGCAGAGGGTCTCGAGCGATCGCTGGGTTCTAAATACCCCGGAACCAAGCGGTTTGGTCTCGAGGGTGGGGAGAGCCTCATACCGATGATGAGTGAGGCGATTCAGCGAATCGGCGGTTACGGTGCTAAAGAAATCTGTATTGGTATGGCGCACCGCGGCCGACTTAACGTGCTGGTCAATATTTTAGGTAAAAACCCGGTCGACTTGTTTGATGAGTTCGAGGGGAAAGTAAGCTACATCGGCTCCGGGGACGTGAAATACCATCAGGGATTTTCATCGAACATGATGACGCCGGGAGGCGAGGTGCACCTGGCGCTGGCCTTCAATCCCTCCCATCTGGAGATCGTGTCGCCGGTTGTCGAAGGTTCAGTTCGCGCACGGCAGGATCGTCGCGCTGACCCCGATGGGCAGACGGTGGTTCCCATCGTGCTGCATGGCGACGCGTCCTTCGCGGGCCAGGGTGTCGTCATGGAAACCTTCCAGATGTCCCAGACGCGGGCTTACCGCACAGGCGGGACCCTGCACATCGTGCTGAACAATCAGATCGGCTTTACCACCAGTGAGCCTGCCGACGCGCGCTCCACAGAGTACTGCACCGACATTGCCAAGATGGTTCAGGCGCCCATATTCCACGTCAATGGCGATGACCCCGAGGCGGTGGTGTTCGTGACTCAGCTCGCCGTGGACTACCGCAACCAGTTTAACAAGGACGTGGTGATCGACCTCGTTTGTTACCGACGCCGTGGCCATAACGAGGCGGATGAGCCGTCTGTGACGCAGCCCGGCATGTACGACAAGATCAAATCGCACCCTTCGACGCGGGAGTTGTATGCCCAGCGGTTGATTGCGGACGGATTGGTAACACAAGAGCAGGACGCGGCATGGGTTGAGGATTATCGTGAGGCATTGGAGCGGAATGAGCCGATGGTGAGCTCGCTGGTCTCTGAGCCCAATAAGGCGCTGTTTGTTGATTGGTCCCCCTATTTGGGTCATCGGTGGGATGTCGCTGCGGATACTAAGGTGCCGCTGGGGCAGCTCAAGGCGCTGTCCGAACAAACCAATGCGGTACCCGAAGCTTTCTCCGTTCATCGGGTCGTAAAGAAGCTCATGGACGATCGGCTCAAAATGGGCGCCGGCGCGCTGGAAGTGAACTGGGGCTTTGCAGAGACGATGGCCTACGCGTCGTTATTGGAAGAGGGCTATCCCGTCCGTCTGACAGGGCAGGACGTGGGGCGGGGTACTTTTAGTCATCGGCACGCGGTGCTCCACAATCAACGCGATGGCCAGACCTATGTTCCCCTGCAGCAGCTGAACACGGAGCAAGCGCCCTTCAGGATCTATGATTCTTTGCTCTCCGAAGAGGCGGTGCTGGCATTCGAGTATGGCTATGCCACCACGTCCCCCGGAGGGCTGGTGGTGTGGGAGGCGCAGTTTGGTGATTTCGCCAACGGCGCTCAGGTGGTCATCGATCAATTTATTTCCAGTGGCGAGAACAAATGGAATCGTTTGTGCGGGTTGACCATGCTGTTACCCCATGGGTACGAGGGCCAAGGACCGGAGCACTCGTCGGCAAGGCTGGAGCGTTTTTTGCAGCTATGTGCTGAGGACAACATTCAGGTTTGCATCCCCAGCACCCCGGCGCAGGTGTTCCACATGTTACGGCGGCAAGCCGTGCGGCCACTCAGGACGCCGCTCATTGTCATGACACCCAAAAGCCTGCTTCGACACAAGGAGGCGGTGTCTCGGTTGGAGGACCTGTCAGAGGGTGGCTTCCAGACGGTCATTGACGAGACGGATGCGCTCGACCCCATGGCGGTGAAGCGCGTGGTGCTGTGTGCAGGCAAGGTGTTTTATGACCTGCGGGCCGCGCGACGTGAGCGAGACATTGAGGATATTGCCATCGTGCGTATCGAACAGATGTACCCATTCCCTCGTTTCGATTTACAGGCAGTGCTGGCGCGATATCCCAACCTTGAGGACGCGGTGTGGGTTCAGGAGGAGCCTAAAAATCAGGGCTCCTGGTATGCCATGCAGAGTCGTATGGCTACAGCGGTCCGCAAAGAAAAGGTCGATGTTTATTTGCGCTACGTCGGCAGGGAGCCCTCAGCCTCTGCGGCGGCGGGCTATTCCGCGTTGCACCTGCGGGAGCAGGAAGAATTTATTGATGAAGCGCTGGGCCCGATGCCCTGGGGCTTTTAATACGAGGATGCTGGGATGACAGTTGAAATTAAGGCGCCCGCTTTTCCAGAGTCCGTTGCAGATGGGGTTGTTTCTGCATGGCACAAAGGGCCGGGAGACAGCGTCGCACGAGACGAGCTGCTGGTAGAAATCGAAACCGACAAGGTTGTGATGGAGGTCGTCGCACCGGAGCCCGGTGTGATCGAGACGATCATGGTCGCAGAGGGCGAAACCATCACTAGTGAGGCCGTGTTGGCCACGTTAACTGCCGGGGCTGTGAGCACACCAACACCGTCAGCTAAAACATCTGGATCGACCGAAGACGCCCCAGACGCCGCGAGCGGCACTGCTGAATCGATCCCGATGGGCCCCGCAGTGAGAGCGTTGTTGGATGAGCATGGTCTCTCGCCGGAGGGTATCGCCGCGTCGGGGAAGGGCGGCCGGCTACTGAAAGAGGACGTGCTTTTACACCTGAAGCAGACACCTGAGCGGCCTGCGTCTCAGCCGTCTGCGCCATCCTCTCCGGCCGCATCTCCAGCGGCTGTTGAGCTGAACGTAGATGGGCCTACCAGCGAGCGAATCGAGAAGCGGGTCCCGATGACACGGATGCGCGCACGCATTGCGGAGCGACTATTGGGTGCTACTCAGCAAACTGCCATGCTGACGACCTTCAACGAGGTCAACATGGCGCCATTGATGAAGTTGCGCCGGCAGTATCGTGATGAGTTTGAGTCCGTGCACAACGGCACGCGACTCGGCTTCATGGGGTTCTTTGTCAAGGCGGCCTGCGAGGCTTTGAAACGATTCCCGGAGGTGAATGCGTCAATCGATGGGAACGACGTGGTCTACCACGGCTACCAGGATATCGGCGTGGCGGTCTCGGTTGACGAGGGGCTGGTGGTGCCGGTGCTGCGCGATGCCGATTTTATGAGTATTGCCGATGTCGAGGCCGCTATTGCCAGCTTTGGTAGTAAAGCCCGGGACAAAAAACTGACCATTGAGGAGATGACCGGTGGTACCTTCACGGTATCGAACGGGGGGGTCTTTGGCTCACTACTGTCCACGCCTATCCTCAATCCACCGCAAACCGGCATTCTCGGCATGCACACAATTCAGGAGCGGCCCATCGCGATGGATGGCGAAGTGGTCATACAGCCGATGATGTATCTCGCGCTTTCCTATGACCATCGCTTGGTCGATGGCAAAACAGCCGTTCAATTTTTGGTCACGATTAAGGGCCTGATAGAGGATCCCGCGCGGATTCTTCTGCAAATTTGATAAAGGGGGTATACCTTGTCCAACCCATTCGATGTGATCGTTATTGGCTCGGGTCCCGCCGGGTATGTGTGTGCGATCCGCTGCGCACAGCTTGGACTGACAACCGCAGTAGTTGAGCAAAATGTGAACGAGCAGGCTCAGCCGTTACTGGGTGGTACCTGTCTGAACGTGGGTTGCATCCCCTCAAAAGCATTGCTGGACAGCTCCCATCGCTACGCAGAGGCTGCGGGGCATCTCTCTGATCACGGCATCGGTGTGGATGGCGTCTCGCTCGATGTTGCAGGCATGATGGCGCGCAAGGACAAGATTGTTTCCCAGTTGACTGGTGGTGTTTCAGGTCTACTTAAGGCCAACGGCGTGTCGGTCATCACCGGTTCTGCGGTGCTCCTGGCGGGGCGGCAAGTCGAGGTCACAGACGCTTCGGGTGAGAAGAGTATCCATACCGCTGGCAATATCGTACTGGCCGCAGGGTCAGAGCCCGCTGCAATTCCGCCCGCGCCGGTAGACGGCGATCGCATAGTCGATTCAACCGGAGCCTTGTGTTTCGAGGCAGTGCCTGAACGCTTAGGTGTGATCGGCGCGGGGGTGATCGGACTCGAGCTGGGGAGCGTCTGGGCGCGCCTTGGCGCCAACGTGATCACGCTGGAGGCGATGGATCAATTCCTGCCCAATATGGACGAACAGATTGCTACTGAATCCGCGAAGATCTTTGCCAAGCAGGGTCTGGATATCCGGCTCGGTGCCAGGGTCACTGATGTTGCAGTTAGCAGTGACGCCGTGTCGGTGACCTACACGCAAAACGATAGCAGCGAGACGGTAGAATTCGACCGGCTCATTGTTGCCGTGGGCCGAACGCCGCGTACAGAAAAATTATTCGCAGCTGACTCTGGCGTGACGGTCGACGAGCGCGGCTTTGTGTTCGTTAATGACTACTGCGCGACTGAGGCGCCCGGTGTGTGGGCGGTTGGGGACATCGTACGAGGGCCTATGTTGGCGCACAAAGGCTCTGAAGAAGGTGTGATGGTGGCTGAGCGCATCCATGGCAAGGCCGCGCAACTCAATTACGACGTGATCCCCTCTATTATCTACACCCATCCGGAGGTCGCTGCGGTCGGCAAGACTGAGCAAGACCTCAAAGCCGAAGGTGTTGACTACAAGGTAGGATCATTCCCTTTTGCGGCAATCGGTCGGGCAATGGCCTCGGGCGAGACAGACGGTATGGTCAAGATTTTGTCTGATGCAGACTCAGACCAGATTTTGGGCGCTCACGTTGTGGGGCCTTCTGCGGCTGATCTTGTCCAGCAGATTGTCATCGCTATTGAGATGGCGGCCAGCACGGAGGATCTCCAACTCATGGTCTTTGGCCATCCCACGATGTCTGAAGCGGTTCATGAGGCGGCTTTGGCGGTGGATGGCAGAGCCATTCATATGGTGAATCGCGCCAAGCGTTAACAAAGCAGTGATGTGGCTCCAGTTGCCCGATGCTGGAGCTGTGCGAGGTTAATCGGGCGTTATCCCGGGGGAAATTATGAATTTGCATGAGTACCAGGGCAAAGCCCTGTTCGCGGACTACGGCTTGCCGGTGTCGACTGGCCACGCCGTTGACTCGGCAGAAGCGGCTGTGAAGGCGGCCAATGACATTGGCGGAGAGCGATGGGTCGTGAAGGCTCAAGTCCATGCGGGCGGCCGCGGCAAGGCAGGCGGTGTGAAGCTTGTGGACAGCCCCGAGGCGGTGGGAGAGTTTGCGGCTCACTGGCTGGGTCAGCGCCTGGTGACCTATCAAACGGATGCGGCTGGTCAGCCAGTGTCCCGGATCTTGGTCGAATCCTGCACCGATATCGCCGACGAGCTGTACCTGGGTGCAGTGGTCGATCGCGCCAGCAGGCGGATCGTTTTTATGGCGTCGACCGAGGGCGGGGTCGAGATTGAAAAAGTCGCCGAAGAGACACCCGAAAAAATCCTCAAGGCGGAAATTGATCCTCTGGTCGGTGCCCAACCTTTTCAGGGACGGGACCTGGCATTCCGACTCGGCCTAACCGGCGTTCAGGTTAAGCAGTTCGTCACCATTTTCATGGGACTGGCAAAACTGTTTGCCGACAAAGATCTGGCGCTGATCGAAGTGAACCCGCTGGTGATTACCGACGAAGGGAACCTCCATTGCCTCGATGCCAAGGTGGTTGTCGACTCTAACGCGCTACATCGCCAGCCTGAACTTGAAGCGATGCACGATCCCTCTCAGGAAGACGAGCGGGAGGCCCACGCCGCACAGTGGGAGCTCAACTACGTGGCCCTCGATGGCTCCATTGGCTGCATGGTCAATGGCGCAGGATTGGCAATGGGCACTATGGACATCGTCAAACTCCACGGCGGCGCACCCGCGAATTTCCTTGATGTTGGGGGTGGCGCCACCAAGGAGCGGGTCACCGAAGCGTTCAAAATTATTCTCTCTGATGAAAACGTGAAGGCCGTGCTGATCAATATCTTTGGCGGCATCGTCCGATGCGATTTGATTGCAGAAGGCGTTATTGGTGCGGTTGAGGAAGTGGGCGTCGATGTGCCGGTTGTCGTGCGTCTCGAGGGTAACAACGCGGCGCTCGGGAGAGAGGTGTTGGCCGGAAGCGGTCTGAATATTCAGGCGGCGGAGAGTCTGACTGACGCTGCTCAAAAAGTGGTAGCCGCGACGGGAGGTGCGTCATGAGTATCCTGATCGATCAAGACACCCGCGTGATCTGCCAGGGATTCACCGGTTCGCAGGGCACTTTCCATTCGGAACAGGCGATCGCGTACGGTACCAAGATGGTTGGCGGCGTGACCCCCGGCAAGGGAGGGCAGACGCACCTGGATTTGCCAGTGTTCAATACCGTGTCCGAGGCTGTTGCGGAAACGCAGGCGCAGGCCTCCGTGATCTATGTCCCCGCGGCCTTTTGTAAAGACTCGATCCTTGAGGCGGCCAATGCAGGCATTGAGCTGATCGTCTGTATCACCGAGGGCGTGCCGACACTCGACATGCTCGACGCAAAGGTCAAATGCGATGAGTTGGGTGTCAGGCTGATTGGGCCCAATTGCCCCGGCGTTATTACGCCCGGTCAATGCAAGATCGGCATCATGCCTGCGGATATTCATTTGCCGGGTAGGGTCGGGATCGTGTCTCGTTCCGGGACGTTGACCTATGAAGCGGTCAAGCAGACTACTGACGTGGGCTACGGTCAGTCCACCTGTGTCGGCATCGGCGGAGACCCGATTCCGGGTTCTCACTTCATCGATATTCTGGGCTTGTTTCAGGAAGACCCTGCCACCGAGGCGATCGTAATGATCGGTGAAATCGGCGGCACGGCTGAGGAAGAAGCTGCGGAGTTTATTCGCAGCAATGTGACCAAGCCTGTGGTCTCCTATATTGCGGGCGTGACGGCCCCCAAGGGCAAGCGTATGGGCCATGCAGGCGCGATTATTTCCGGAGGCAAGGGCACTGCTGATGAGAAATTTGCAGCGCTGGAGGCGGCGGGTGTCCGCACCGTGCGTTCTCTGGCGGATATCGGCGCGGCGCTCACTGAGATCACCGGTTGGTGAGCCCTTCCTGTAGCTCAAAGCCCGCTTAAGGCGGGCTTTTTTTTGCCTGACGACAGCCTACGGCCTTGAAAAAGGCGTATGAAGCCCCATTACGTCTGGGCTAGCGAAAAAAGGAGCCGTCATGACTGCTGAAGCCACCCAAACGATGGGTTTTCAAACCGAGGCGAAGCGACTGCTTCATCTCATGATTCACTCGCTGTACTCGAACAGGGAGATCTTTCTCCGCGAGCTGATCTCCAATGCTTCCGACGCCATTGA
>JADHQF010000024.1 GCA_016778085.1 Luminiphilus sp.
ATGATTCTGCTGTCTTCGTTTGTTGGCGCAGCGCTGGGCATTGCCATCCTGATTGCACGGCGTCAGGGCCGCGACACCCCCATACCATTCGGCCCTTACCTGGCCGGGGCCGGTCTGCTGACGCTCTTTTTTGGCGACACGCTGACCACCGAATACCTGCAGCTCGTAAGCCCCTGATATGTTGCGCGTGGGCATCACCGGTGGCATTGGTAGCGGCAAGACCGCTCTGACCGACTGGCTCACCACCCAAGGTATTGTCATCGTCGACGCGGATCTGGCCGCGCGCATTGTGGTCGAACCGGGCCAGCCGGCGCTTGCAGAAATTGCCGAGACGTTTGGCGAGGAATTCCTGCTGCCCGACGGGCAGCTCAACCGCGCCGCGCTCCGGCAGCGGGTCTTTGCCGACGAAAGCCAGCGAAAAGCGCTGGAAGCCATTACCCATCCTCGTATTCGCGACGAGCTCGCCCGGCAGATGAGCGAGGCGACCTCACCCTATGTCGTACTGAGCTCCCCCCTGTTGCTGGAGAGTGGTCAGTCGGAGATGGTAGATGTCAGTGTGGTCGTCGACGCACCAGAAACGGTGCAAGTCGAGCGCACGATGGCCCGGGATCAGAATGATCGGCAGCTGGTTGAGCAGATCATGGCAGTGCAACTGGATCGGAAAGCGCGAATTGCACGCTCGGACATCGTGATCGATAACAGCACATCGCTAGATGCCTTACATCAACGTGCGGCGGTGTTGCACGAGACATTATTGGCCCGCGCAGCAGCGCACTAACCGGCGAGCAGTCGCTGCAAGATCGGCTGGTTCGCAGCGGGGAACGCCCAGTCCCTTAGTTGCTCGGGGCGCTGCCACGCCAGCGGCTGACCCTCAAGACCGCGGGGCTCACCCGACCAGCGGGTGACGCGGTGGACGTCCAACCTCACCTGTTTATCACCGTAATCGTGTTCGAGCATCATGAGCGGCTCAGTGGTCTCAACTCGCACACCTAACTCCTCTCTGAGTTCGCGGGCCAGCGCTTCTAGCAGGGTTTCCTCCGCTTCGACCTTGCCGCCGGGAAACTCCCACAGACCGCCCTGATGCGCCCCCGGTGCGCGGCGAGTGACCAGCACTCGACCCGCGTCGTCGATCAGAATGCCGACCGCGACGGTGACCAGTGCCATATCAGGTACGGTATTCGGCGTTGATGCGGACGTAGTCGTAGGATAGATCGGTGGTCCAGATCACTGTCGCCGCGTCGCCTCGATCGAGCGCAATCTCGATCAAAAGATCCCCTGACGCCATCGCCTCCTGCCCTTTTTCCTCGGTATAGGATGCAGCGCGCGCGCCATGCTCGGCGATCAAGACGCCGTTCAAATGAATGGACACCGCGTCGGTATCAAGATCTTCGAGCCCGGCGCGACCGATCGCCGCCAGAATGCGACCCCAGTTGGGATCCGAGGCAAACAAAGCGGTTTTGACCAGAGGGGAATGGGCCACCGTGCGCGCCACCTGATCGCAAGCCGCTTCGGACTCACCCCCGGTAACACGAATCTCGACAAACTTACTCGCGCCCTCACCGTCACGCACAATGTCCTGCGCCAGCTCAATCATCAGCGTCGTGAGCGACTGCGCAAAGTGCTCGGCTTGTTCGGAGCCTGCTGTGACCTCAATGCCACTCTGCCCCGTGGCCGAGAGCGTGACGGCATCGTTAGTCGAGGTATCGCCGTCAACTGTGATGCGGTTGAAGCTTGCCTGCGCCGCCTCTGAGAGCAACTCACCGAGAAGCGGGACTTCAATGGCGGCATCAGTCGCGACAAAGGCCAGCATGGTCGCCATGTTGGGACAGATCATGCCTGCGCCCTTGGCGATACCTATAATAGTGCACTGCTGTCCGTCCATCTCGACCTGAATGCTACGCAGCTTAGCGCGGGTATCCGTGGTCAGGATGGCGGCCGCGGCGCGCTCCCAACCTGCGTCACACAAGTCATCCAGCGCCGCAGGCAGAGCGGCCGTGATCTGCTCGGCCGACAACGGTTCGCCGATCACGCCGGTGGAAAACGGTAACACCGCCGGGGCATCGGCCTCGGTTAGCCGCGCCAGCGCGTCGCAACACGCGTTTGCTGACTGGAAGCCCGCATCGCCGGTACCCGCGTTGGCATTACCGGTATTGATCAACAGGTAACGCGGCTGTGCCTGGGCTGCCGCAAGATGCGCCTCGGCCAGCTGCACCGGTGCCGCGCGAAACGCATTTCGGGTAAACAATGCCGATGTGCGGGTACCCGGGGCCAGGGCGATGACCACGAGGTCGTCATGGTTCGCCTTTTTGATGCCCGCTTGCGCGACCCCCAACTGCACCCCCGCCACGGCATAACTCATCGGGCCCCTCCTGAAATCAGCAGAGCCCGTGCTAATGCCCGACCAGTAGTCAGCTCAATGCGCCGTGACATTGCTTGTACTTCTTACCACTGCCACAGGGGCATGGGTCATTGCGGCCGACCTTGGGTTGCGCCCGGGTGACGGGTTGCGGGGTCACCGGTTGCGATGGCGTCTCTGCCGTCTCGGGTACGGCAGATCCGGCGTCGGCGTGTTCAAAGGCCATTTTTTGCTTTGCTGCCGCCTCGCGGCGCTGTTGCTCGATGGCCGCCGCCTCGTCAGACCGCTGAACCTGAACGTTACTCAGGAAGCGAACCACTTCGAACTTGAGGCGTTGTAACAGGCCTTCGAACAATGCAAAGGACTCCCGTTTGTATTCCTGCTTGGGATTTTTATTCGCATAGGCCCGCAAGTGGATGCCCTGCCGGAGTTGGTCCATCACCTGAAGGTGCTCTTTCCAAAGCGTATCCAACACCTGCAGCATGATCTGCTTCTCAAGTTGTCGCATGCCCGGGCCCACGCCCTCAGCTTTTTCGTCGTAAGCGGTCTGGACCGCGCCGACAATGCGCTGTCGCAAGGTTTCTTCGTGAAGCGTGTCGTCTTCGTCCAGCCACTGTGCCACCGGCAGATTCAGCCCAAACTCGGCTTCCAGCTGCTTTTCCAGCCCGGGTATATCCCACTGCTCTTCAACACTCATCGGCGGGATGAAGCTGTCCACGGCGTCGTTCACCACGTCCTCGCGGATTGCAGTGATCGTTTCACCGATCTCATCATCCGACAGCAATTCGTCTCGCTGACGATAAATAATCTGTCGCTGGTCATTGGCCACGTCATCGTATTCGAGCAACTGCTTACGGATGTCAAAGTTGCGTCCTTCGACTTTCCGCTGCGCTTTTTCGATGGCATTGGTGACCATGCGGTGCTCAATGGCCTCACCCCGTTCCATCCCCAAGGCCTGCATGAAGCTCTTGACCCGGTCGGAGGCGAAAATACGCATCAGGTTGTCTTCGAGTGACAGATAGAAACGAGACACCCCGGGGTCACCTTGCCGTCCGGAGCGCCCGCGCAACTGATTATCGATGCGACGGGATTCATGGCGTTCTGTGCCGAGGATATGAAGACCACCAGCCTCGATGACCGCGTCGTGACGCGCCTGCCAGTCAGCGGTGACTTGCTCGCGGGTTGCAGCATCGAGCGCGTCGCCATGAGACGCCAACTCCACCTCCAGATTGCCGCCGAGCACAATATCGGTGCCGCGGCCCGCCATATTGGTGGCAATGGTGACCACGCCCGGCCGTCCGGCCTGGGCGATAATCTCCGCCTCCTGCTCGTGGTACTTGGCGTTCAACACTTTGTGATCAATTTTCTGCTTTTCGAACGCCTGAGACAGCTCTTCGGACGTCTCGACAGACGCGGTACCCACCAATACCGGTGCGCCACTGTCGATACAGGAGCGCACATCCTCGATGATGGCTTCAAATTTTTCCTCGCGGGTCAGATACACCAGATCATTCAGATCATCCCGACACATGGGCACATTAGTCGGGATCACCACACAGTCCAGACCATAGATCTGACGGAATTCAAACGCCTCCGTATCGGCCGTACCGGTCATGCCGGCCAACTTGTCGTAGATACGAAAGAAATTCTGGAAGGTCGTCGAGGCCAGCGTCTGGCTCTCATTCTGGATCTTGACCCCCTCCTTGGCCTCAATGGCTTGATGCAGACCTTCTGACAATCGACGACCCGGCATAGTCCGACCAGTGTGCTCGTCAATCAGCACCACCTGACCTTCCTGAACAATGTATTCCACGTCACGCTGAAACAGTACGTGAGCGCGCAGGCCAGAGTGCACGTGGTGCAACAACCCAAGGTTGGTCGCAGCGTAGAGGGAGTCATCGCCCTGCAGCAGTCCCGCCTCGATCAGCATGCTCTCGACCTTCTCGTGACCGCTCTCTGTCAATTCAATGCTGCGTTGCTTCTCATCGACCGTGAAGTCACCCTCCTGCTCTTCGACCTCAAGAGAGAGCTTGGGAATCAGTCGATTAATGGCCTTGTAGAGCTCAGAGCTGTCGTCTACCGCACCCGAGATAATGAGAGGCGTACGCGCCTCGTCGATCAGAATCGAATCGACCTCGTCAACAATCGCGAACGCCAGTTTGCCCTGGCTCTTGTCGGCCATGCTGAAGGCCATATTGTCGCGCAGATAGTCAAAACCAAACTCATTGTTGGTGCCGTACACCACGTCGCAGCCATAGGCCGCTCTCTTTTCTTCGGCACTCTGCCCGGACCGCACTACGCCCACGGTCAGACCCAGAAACTCGTATAGCGGGCCCATCCAGGCGGCGTCCCGACCGGCAAGATAGTCATTCACCGTCACCAGATGAACGCTGTGGTCTGGTAGCGCGTTGAGATAAGCCGGCAGCGTGGCCACCAGCGTCTTACCCTCACCAGTGCGCATCTCAGCGATCTTGCCATCATGGAGCGACATGCCGCCGATCATCTGCACGTCGAAGTGGCGCATACCCAGCGCACGCACACCCGCTTCGCGGACCACGGCAAACGCCTCGGGGAGCAGTTGATCGAGTTTCTCGCCCTCACTAAGGCGCGAGCGGAACTCGTCGGTTTTGGCACGAAGGGCGCTGTCGTCCAAGGCCTGCATCGCTTCCTCAAGCGCGTTGATGCGGGCGACGACTTTTCGCATTCGTTTCAGCTCCCGGTCATTACGGGTGCCGAATATTTTTTTCACGGTAGAAATCAGCATGGAAAGCTCACTGTTGCGTCACAAGGAATCCGGATTGGGTGGCGCGGGCGCGCCGGGATTCACCTGTCAGCGATGATTGCGACGCACGTAGCTCGCGGGGTCGACAGCGCGGCCGTTCTTGAAGACTTCAAAATGCACATGGGGACCGGTTGAGCGCCCTGAGCTTCCCATCAGTGCGATCACATCGCCCCGTCGGACCAGATCACCCACATCAACCAGGTTTTGCTGGTTGTGGGCATAGCGCGTGCTGAGGCCGTCCCCGTGGGAGACCTCAACCATAGTGCCGTAACCTGACCTGTAGCCGCTCCAGCTCACTACGCCACTGGCAACAGCAAGGATATCGGAGCCCTCGCGGCCCGCGAAATCGGCACCGTCGTGCCAGGCTCGTTCACCGGAGATGGGATCAATGCGACTACCGAACTGGGACGACTGCCAGCCAGAACGAATCGGTCTACCCGCCGGCGTTGCCTCGGCGCGGAGTTGCTCAGCGGAAAGCAGCCCCGCGAGGACATCAAACTGCACCTCGCGCCGCGCGAATAGTGCGTCGAGGGCCGTGAACTGGGTGTCCACCTCCGCCACGCTGGGAGGTGCTGCTTTCAGCGGCAGCGCAGGCCCACCCAGTGCGGGTGGTCCGGAAAAATCGAATTCGTCAGCCTCCAGGCCGGCCAGATCGGTCAGATGGCTGCCCAATGCATCCAGCCGGGTGACATGCGCCTGCAGGCTCGCAAGACGCCGCGTCATTGCGGTAAGGCGGGATTGTGCCTCAACCCCCATTTGCGCCAGCGCTTCAGCGCGATCAATCGCCTGCTGTTCCTGCGATGAGACGCGGGCAGCCTGCTCTGAGGCAACGCCCTCGCCAAATCCCAGCTGATAGCTGACTGCCACCAAGCCTAATGGCGCACCGATAAAACAAGCCGAAAGTAGCGCCAACGACCATTTCCCCAGCTCAAGGGTCCGGGACGCCGCGTGTCGGTTGAGAAGGATTAATTTCAAGTCAGAGTATCGCTTAAGCCAGGTGGCGAATGATGCCATTTTCAGGGGGTCAGGGGAACCAAAGTCCGGCACCGAAAGGGCCTTTTACACATCTTTTTGGACAGGCCGTAGACAGGTCCAAACGCACTGTGAGTCGGTCTAGGCACTATATGCTCAGGCGTATAAGCAGTGCGGTGGGGGTGCCGCTGGAGTGCGCCTGTGGTTCAGGCCAACTGCAGATCCTGCGGGAGAGCCCAGTCCAGCGGCGCGTCGGCCTCATCCTCAAAGGTGACCCACTCCCAGCTCTGAGGATGATCAAATAGCGCTCGCACGAGACGATTGTTGAGCGCATGGCCAGACTTGATGCCTTCGTATTCTGCGAGGAGCTGATGCCCCGCCAGATACAAATCACCCATGGCATCCAACATCTTGTGTTTCACAAACTCGTCGTCGTAGCGCAGGCCACCCTCATTGAGGATGCGATAGTCATCAATGACGATCGCGTTATCTACGCTGCCGCCGCGGGCCAGCCCGCGCGAGCGCATGTATTCGAACTCGTGGACGAAGCCAAAGGTTCTCGCGCGGCTGATTTCGCGCACAAACGCCTCGCTACTGATGTCCAGTGTGGCCCGCCCTGACTGCTCCCGGAAAACGGGATGATCAAAATCGATGGCAAAGGTGACTCTGAAGCCGTCGTAAGGCTTTAGCGTTGCGGTTTTATCACCGTCGCTGACAGTGATGGCCTCAGTGACCCGAATAAAGCGTTTGGCTTCTTGCTGTTCTTCGATGCCGGCCGATTGCAGCAGGTAAACAAAAGGCCCCGCAGAGCCGTCCATGATCGGCACTTCCGCCGAATCCATATCGATGTAGGCATTATCGATGCCCAGACCGCAGAAGGCCGACAACAGATGCTCTACCGTGGTGACTCTGGCGTCGCCTGAACCCAGGCTGGTGGACAGATCTGTCTCATCGACCCAGTCCGCCCGGGCGGGGATATCCCGGACCGGACTCAGGTCGGTGCGACGAAACACGATGCCGGTGTCCGCTGGTGCCGGACAGAGCATCATGCCCACCTTATTGCCGGAGTGAAGCCCCACGCCGGTCGATTTGATCGACTCCCGCAGAGTGCGTTGCCGCAGCATAGTTATCCCCTCTGATCAGGGGGGACATTACTAGGCCCGGCTACCGCAATCCAGCTCTCCTACCCCGACTATTTACGCCAATCGACGCTTTACAGCGTCTCATTCGAACAGCGTGTCAGTCGGCCTGACGGCGCAAAAAGGCGGGAACATCGAATAACTGCTCATCGAGATCCTCGTCTAATTTGACGGCAGCTTGCCCGTCCACTGTCGCAGTGGCCTGACGGCGCCTACCGGGAGGCAGATCGTAATCCTCATAGTCGGCTCCAGATGTCGCGGGACGCGCCGCCACCGTAGGCTCTACCGCAGTCAGGGTCGGACGCGCCTCGGCACCGCGAAGCCCCGTCGCCACCACAGTTACCTTGAGGCTGTCAGTCATGTCCGGGTCGATCACCGTGCCAACAACCACCGTGGCGTCCTCAGAGGCGATGTCCTCTATTGTGGCGCCCACCTCGGAGAACTCACCGAGGGAGAGATCTAGACCGGCAGTAATGTTGACCAAAATGCCACGCGCGCCGCTGAGATCAATGTCATCCAACAACGGACTGTTAATCGCGCGCTCGGCGGCCTCCCTGGCGCGGTTTTCGCCGCTGGCGCTGCCCGTGCCCATCATCGCAGATCCCATTTCTGACATCACGGTGCGAACGTCGGCAAAGTCAACGTTGACCAAGCCCGGTCGGATGATCAGATCGGCAATACCCTGAACCGCACCCAACAGGACGTCGTTGGCTTCTTTGAAGGCATCGAGCAATGTAGTGTTGGAACCCAGCACCTCCAACAGCTTCTCATTGGGAATGGTAATCAAGGAATCGCAGTGCTGAGCGATCTCTGACAGCCCCTCTTCCGCGGTATTGACACGCTTCTTGCCCTCAAAACTAAACGGTCGGGTAACCACTGCGACGGTAAGAATACCGAGCTCCCTGGCCACTTCGGCGACGATCGGCGCAGCACCTGTGCCGGTGCCACCGCCCATGCCCGCCGTCACGAATACCATGTCCGCTCCGTGTAAGGCATCTGCGATCCGATCACGATCCTCAAGTGCCGCCGCTCGCCCCACCTCGGGGTTGGCACCGGCTCCCAGACCTTTCGTGATGCCAGCGCCCAACTGCAGAACCGTTTTCGAACTGATATCCGAAAGGGCCTGCGCGTCAGTATTGGCGCAAATAAAATCCACGCCGTCGACCTGATGATCGATCATGTGACGAACGGCGTTACCGCCACCGCCACCGACACCGATCACTTTGATCACGGCACTTTGTGGTGCACTGTCTACTAGTTCAAACATCTTACTCTCCCCTTTTTAAAAAACTCCAAACCGCAGAGCTCTGCCAAAAATCGTTGTCCTGACAATTTAAAAATGCCGCGCAAACCACGCTTTCACGCGACCTGCGAAACTGATGCCTTCTGACTCGGTCTCCTGCCGCACCCGCGCGCCATCCCGGGTCTCTTCTGCGCCATAAAGCAGCAGGCCCACCGCCGTCGCATAGATCGGGTTACGGATAATGTCGTGCAGGCCGCGCGCATATTGCGGTGCCCCCACTCTGACCGGCATGTGGAAGATCTCCTCTGCGAGATCTACCGCGCCTTCCATTTTTGAGGTGCCGCCTGTAAGCACCACTCCGGCGGGTATTAATTCTTCATAGCCGGAGCGTCTCAGCTCCGATTGAATGAGCGTGAACAGCTCGTCATAGCGGGGCTCCACGACTTCCGCCAGAGACTGTCGAGAGAGATCTCTCGGCGGCCGGTCGCCAACGCTGGGGACCTTGATCGTCTCGTCTGGGCCTGCCAGCTGGGTCAGCGCGCAGGCGTAGCGGATTTTGATCTCCTCTGCGTGCTGCGTCGGTGTGCGAAGCGCCATGGCGATGTCATTGGTGACCTGATCACCGGCAATGGGAATGACCCCGGTGTGGCGTATCGAGCCGTCCGTGAAGATGGCGATATCAGAAGTCCCACCACCAATATCAACCAGGCAAACACCCAGATCCCGTTCGTCCTCTGTGATCACCGAATAGCTGGATGCGAGTTGTTCCAGAATGATGCCGTCAACCGACAGTCCGCACCGTTCAATACACTTTTCGATGTTCTGTGCCGCGTTCACGGCGCAGGTTACGAGATGCACTTTGGCCTCCAGGCGGACCCCGGACATGCCCAGCGGCTCTCGAATCCCTGACTGGTTGTCGATGACGAACTCCTGCGGGAGCACGTGCAATACCTTCTGGTCGGCTGGGATCGCCACTGCTTGTGCCGCGTCGATAACGCGGTCAATGTCTTGCTCAAAGACTTCCTGATCGCGAATCGCCACAATCCCGTGAGAATTCACCGAGCGAATGTGACTGCCGGCGATACCCACGTAAACGGAGTGGATCTGACAGCCCGCCATCAGCTCGGCTTCCTCTACCGCACGCCGTATCGCATTGACCGTGGATTCGATATTGACCACGACACCCTTTTTCATACCTCTGGATGGATGGGAACCGATGCCCACGACCTCCATACCACCATCTGGGTCGACCTCGCCGACAACCGCGACGACCTTAGAGGTGCCGATATCGAGTCCGACAATCATCTGCTTGCTCTCTTGCTGAGCCATTACCCTTCTCCCCTGTTCTGCGCGCCTTGCATTGCCAGCTCCGCATCGCTGAATGTCACGGCAGCGCCGTACTCGTAACGCAGATCCACTATGGCCACCGTCTGCGCGGGCAGCCGCTCTTCCCAGAGCCGCTTGAACCGGGTCACGCGATGGGAAATATCTTTCGCTCCCAATAACAACGACAGGCCGCTATCGAACCGGACAGCCACTTGCCCGAGCGAGTCGAGTGACAGCTCGTTGATTTGCAACCCGGTGGGCTCGAGCAGTCCTGCCAGCGTTTGATATCGCCGCATCAGAGAACCCTCGGCGCCATCCGGGCCAATGAGCAGTGGAAGATCTTGGTAGATTGGATCCGCGGTCGCCGCAAAAACTTGGCCTTCATGGTTGAGGTATCCCCCCTCTCCCCATCGGGCCAGCGGCCTCTGCTCGGTGAGCGTCACCTCAATTTCCGCCGGCCAGCGCCTTCGGGTATTGACCCGATAAACCCAGGGTAGTGATTCAAGTTCATGTCGTAGATCGGTGAGATCCGTGGCCAGAAAGCCCGCCGCAATGCGGGGCGCCAACCGCGACTGGATCTCCTCGATATCGATATGCTGAACGTCACCCATAACGGTCAGCCGCTCTACCTGCTGGGCACTGAGATGAGTGCCCCCTTGGTAAAGCCCGACACTCACCAGGGCAACACCGGTCGCTAGCAGGCTCCGATTCACCCAGCGCCTTAGCCGCGAGACAGGCGCGGTCGTCATGTGGCCCGAACTCGCGTTTCGCGTTGCGCGCCGAGGTAACCTGGCGTCACTGCTTAGCATGGCGCACCTCCAGGCTGTGTTCATAAATCTCGGTCAACAGGTCAAGCAGGCTGAGCCCCGCCACTTTGGCAGCGAGGGGTACAAGGCTGTGGGAGGTCATTCCCGGCACGGTATTGACCTCAAGCAGCTGCCAGGCCCCCGCGGCCTCTCGCATCACATCAACCCGGCCCCACACCTCACCGCCGACCGCTGCAAAAGCCGTCAGCGCCAGTTCAGACAGCGCGGCCTCTTCCTCGGTGGCCAAGTCCGACGGACAGGTAAAGCGCGTTTTTTCGGAGTGATATTTGGCGTCGAAATCATAGAAATCGCCGGACACGTCAATTCGGATGCTGGGCAGTGCTCTGTCGCCGAGGATCGCGACCGTGTATTCCGGCCCCGAGACAAACTGCTCGGCCATCACATTGGCACCAAATGTGCTGGCGTGACGGTAGGCGGCCTCGAGCTCAGCAGCGTTGCTGGCCCTGCTCATACCCAGAGAAGAACCCTCAAGCGCCGGTTTCACAAAAACCGTGCCCAGTGCCTGAATCACCGCCTGCCAATTCGTCTCAGGCGTCAATTGCTGAAAGGCGGGTGTGGGCAAGCCCAGCCCCTGCCACAGCCACTTGGTGCGGACTTTGTCCATGGTCAGCGCAGACGCCATGAGATCGCAGCCGCTATAGGGCAGCTTCATGAGCTCGAATAGCCCGTGCACCGTGCCGTCTTCACCACCCGGGCCGTGCAATAAATTAAAGGCAAACGAGGCCCCCTTGAGTTGCTCCGGCCAGCCCTCCTCTGCCGTATCCACCCGCAGCACCTGCGCACCGGCCTGCTCCAGCGCGTGCGCAACATTCTCGCCACTCTCCAGTGAAATACTGCGCTCCGCGGCGGAGCCGCCCAGCATGACTGCCAGTGTTTTTCCGCTGAAGGGATTGGCGGTCATTGCAAGGCCTCCAGCGAATCACTGTCGGCTAACGCGGCAGAAAGCCGGCCAATGTCACCAGCTCCCTGCATCAACAGGATATCCCCGTCACTCAACACGCCTGCCAAAACGGCTGCCAGCTGCCGCTGGTCGGAGACCACCACTGGTTCCAGCACGCCTCTGGCACGAATCGCTCTGGCCAGTGACTGCGCGTCAGCGCCCTCAATCGTCGATTCGCCGGCGGGGTAAACATCGAGCAGGATCAGAAACTGAGCCTCACCCAGCACCGAGACAAACTCATCAAAATGGTCTCGAGTGCGGGTAAACCGATGAGGTTGATACACCATGACCACCCTCTGATCGTTAAACGCGTCGCGGGCGGCCTGCAAGGTGACGGCGACCTCAGTGGGGTGATGCCCGTAATCGTCGATCAGCCTCGCGCTACCCGCTGACCAGCGCACATTGCCCAAATCCGAGAAGCGTCTGCCGACGCCGCCAAATTCAGCCAATCCTTTGACAATAGCGTCTTCTGAAATACCGAGTTCTGCACAGAGCGCCGCGGCACCCGCTGCATTCTGGGCGTTATGGAGTCCGGGCATGTTGACGGTCAGCGCCAATGGCGCAGCATCGTGGGGGCGGATGAGCTCAAAGTGACTGCACAGGCCCTCGCTCCGGTAATTATCCAGTCGGTAATCGGCATCAGCGTGACGCCCATAGGTCACCACCTGCCGGGACAGTTCAGGGATTAAATCGCGCACCCCTTTGTCATCCAGACACATGACAGCGGGCCCATAAAAGGGCAGGTTGTGCAGGAAACCGTTGAAGGCCTGCACGTAGCGGCTCATATCGCCCTCGTAGTGCTCCATATGGTCAGCTTCAATGTTGGTGACCAGCGCCATCATGGGTTGCAGATGCAGAAATGAAGCGTCGCTCTCGTCCGCTTCAACCACCAGAAACTGCCCCTCACCCAGCGCCGCGTTGGCGCCCGCTTGATTGAGAAGGCCACCAATCACAAAAGTCGGATCCTCGCCTGCCTCACCGAGAATGGCGGCGATCAGGCTTGTGGTAGTGGTCTTGCCGTGGGTTCCCGCAACAGCAATGCCGAAGCGGTAACGCATGAGTTCTGCCAACATTTCCGCACGCGGCACCACGGGGATCCGCTGCTGACGTGCGGCCGTGCGTTCAGGGTTGTCCTCAGGCACGGCGGCTGACACCACGAGCACGTCAGCGCCTGCTATGTGCTCAGCCTCGTGACCGATGTGCACGGTAATGCCCAGGGAGCGCAGTCTCGCCACCACTGCACTCTCCGCTCGATCAGAGCCTGTCACCGTGTAGCCAAGGCCGGCGAGCACCTCGGCGATACCACTCATGCCAGCACCACCGATCCCCACCATAAAGATGTGACGAATACGGCCCATGCCCGTCATAACGGGGCGCGGCTCAACCACTTGCATGCACCACCCCCCTGAGCACTTCAACAACGCGATGAGTGGCGTCGGGCGCGGCAAACTCGCTCGCCGCACTCGACAATTGAGTCAGCGACGACGGTGAGGCAATCCAATCGGTCAGCAATCCGGCAAGGCGCTCTGGTGTCGCCTCTGGTTGAGGTAGCAGCACTGCCGCACCCGCGTCCGCCAAAACCCGCGCGTTCTGGGTCTGATGGTCATCAATTGCATGTGGCAGCGGGATCAATATTGCCGCGGTGCCAGTTGCCGCGAGCTCCGACACCGTCAAGGCACCGGCTCGCGCAATCACAATATCCGCCCAGGCGTACGCCGCTGGCATGTCGTCAATAAAGTCATCACAGCGCCTGTCAGCAAATGAGCTATCTATCCATGCTGCATCGGCCTCGGCGCGATTGCGCGCACCGCATTGCTGCCAAATTGAGAGAGACTGACCGAGCCCCCGTTCCATCAAGAGGCTCGTCACGAGAGGTGTTAGTGCGTTCAACGGTGCGGCTCCGAGGCTGCCTCCCAGTACCAACACTCTGAGTGGACGCTCTGCGGAAAAGGCCAACAACTGGCTAAGCTCGCCTCGGTCGACCGGTGTCAGCGACTGGCGCACTGGATTCCCGACCACTTCGGCCTTCCGGTCTGCGGCAAATCTACCGGGCAACCCACAAAGCACCCGGCGCGCCAGTGGCGCTAACCAGCGATTGGTCGTCCCCGCAACCGAATTCTGTTCGTGGATCACCAGTGGGCGCCGTGTTAACCACGCAGCGAGTCCCGCAGGCCCGGCTGCATAGCCGCCCATACCGAGCACCACGTCAGGCTTTACGCGCCGCATAATTGAGAGGGACTGCCAGAGCGCCGCGGCCAAGCGGAGCACACCCTGCATCCGCGCCATCCAATTTTTGCCACGTATTCCGGAGACGCTGAGGTGATGTAACGGCAGTCCAGCGGCGGGTACCAAGCGCTGCTCAATACCGCGCTCTGTACCGACCCAGTCCACCGACCAGCCCAGCTCCGTCAAGAGCCCGGCCACGGCCAGAGCAGGATAGACGTGCCCACCCGTTCCCCCTGCAGCAATGAGGGCACGCCCCGATATTGAAGGTAGGGCGCTCACACTGACGCCCTCTGTTGCAGGCTATCGAAACCCTCAGATTCATCCTGTAATTGCTGGGCGACACGCAAGACGATGCCCAGCAGCACGCAGCTGACGATCAGGCTTGAGCCGCCGTAGCTAACAAATGGGAGCGTCAAGCCTTTGGTGGGCAACAGACCTGAGCTGGCACCCATGTTGACGAAAACCTGTCCCGCGAACATCAGTGCAGTGCCGAAACAAACATGGGCTTCAAAGTGTTTACACCGAGTCGCTGCGGCCCAGCCCGTCTGCAAGATGCGAGCGATGAGCAGCGCAAAGAGCACGATCAATGCGGTCGCACCGATCAAACCGGTCTCTTCGGCCCAAATCGAAAACACGAAGTCTGTGTGAGCCTCAGGCAAGTAAAACAACTTTTGTACGCTGTTGCCCAAGCCGACACCCAACCACTTTCCCTGACCAAAAGCGATCAACGACTGAATCAACTGGAAACCTGAGCCGAACGGATCTGCCCACGGGTCCTGATAAGCGGTCAGACGTTGCAAGCGGTAAGGCGCGCTGAGAATCAAGCCGGTGAAGACGACAGCAACTGACAACAGCATGGCGAGCACGTAAAGCAATCTGGCACCGGCTAAAAACATCATGCCCACAACCATGCCCATGATGATGACAGTGGCGCCGAAATCCGGCTCCAGCAGCAACAAAAGTACGACAACGGCCAGGACGCCAATCAATCGCGCGAGGCCGCCCCAATGGTGCCGCACCGCCTCTTCCTGCCTGACCAGGTATCCCGCCGCATAGAGCAGCAGCGCCAGCTTGGCGATCTCTGATGGTTGCACCGTAATGGGGCCCAGCGGCAACCATCGCTGAGCACCGTTTACTTCACGGCCAATGCCGGGCATCAGCACCAAAATCAATAGTGCAAAGGCAAAGAACAGCATCCATGGAGACAGTCGCTGCAACGTTTCGAGCGGAAGCATGTACGCCAGCCCCCCCGCAGTCAGACCGGCAAGTAAATACAGGGCATGCCGCTCAGTGTGATGCCAAGGGTTGTTGAAATGGAAATCGCTGTACTCAATCGATGCCGAGGCGATGGCGATCAAACCGATACTCACCAACACGGCGCCGAGCATCAGCAAGAGGGGGTCCCCTCTATAGATCGCAAAGGTGGCGCCGCGGATCATGCCGCCACCTCCAGTGCCGCCACCGCTGCCTGAAATCGCTCGCCACGCTCAACGTAGCTGGTAAACATGTCAAAACTCGCACACGCGGGCGACAGCAAAACAATATCCCCAGGTTGAGCGGATGCCGCACTCAGATTGACGGCGTCCTCTAGGCTGGACATAACATCAATCGGCGCATCCTGACCAAGGTGGGCACAAATCTCCGCCGTGGCCTCACCCATGACCAGCAACCGCACGTCGATTTGAGCAAGCACGGGTTTGAGCAAAGAGAAATCCTGCCCTTTACCCTGTCCGCCGATGATCAGCCAGATTTGCCCTGCGCCGGACAGGCCCTCCAGCGCGGCAGACGTCGCACCGATATTGGTGCCTTTGCTGTCATCGATGAAGCGCACACCATTGACCTGGCCGATCAACTCGCAGCGATGAGGCAGACCGCGGTACTGCTTTGCTCCCTCGATCAATCCCTCCATAGGCATGTTTAGCGCACTGCCCAGCGCCAGCGCCGCCAGTACATTCAGGTGGTTATGCCTGCCCGCCAGCTGGAGCTCATCGGCGCACACCAGTCTCTCCGAGCCTCGGCATAGCCAGGTCACGCTGTCACGCTCAAGGAGACCAAACTCTTTGAGATCTGGCTCTCCAGATCGCCACCAGGTGACCGGCGTCTCTTCTGGGACCAGTGGGATAGTGAGCGGGTCATCCCGGTTCGCCACCACATGTCCCACTTGCTTGTGAATGGCATGTTTGGCGCGGTGATAGTCCGTGAGCGACGCGTAGCGGTCGAGGTGATCGGCACTGATATTGAGGACTGTCGCCAGATCCAAACCCAGCGCTTCAGACCGCTCCAACTGAAAACTGGACAGCTCGAGCACATACAACTCAGGCTCGTCCGCCAGCAGATCCAAAGCCGGGCGACCCAGATTCCCTCCCACGGCGACTTTCACACCACAGGCAGCAATCATGGCCCCGAGTATCGACGTGACAGTGGATTTGCCATTGGAGCCGGTAATACCCACCACTGGCGCCTTAGCCGCCTCCACGAACAAATCAATATCGCCTCGCACTCGACAACCTTGCCCACGGGCTCTCTCCACCAGGGGATGATCGAGCGCCACCCCGGGACTCACGATCATTTCAGTGCAGTCGTCAGCAAAAGCCGCATCAATGTCACCGAAAGCGGCGCTGTCCAAATCGATATCGGCTACCGCCGCAGGATTGTCAGCAAGCTCTGCCCGGGTATCGACGGCCGCGAAGGCAACGCCTTGCTGCCGCCACCAGCGGGCAACTGACTGTCCCGTAGCACCGAGACCGAAGATCACGCGTCTCTCTGAGCTGGCAATGGTCGCGCTCGTCATCATCCGTCCGTCACCGCAGCTTCAACGTGGCGAGCCCAAACAGCACGAGCATCACAGTGATAATCCAGAACCGGACTATCACCCGAGGCTCGGGCCATCCTTTGAGTTCGAAATGATGATGAATGGGCGCCATGCGGAAGACCCGCTTGCCCGTCAACTTGAACGAACCGACCTGAATGATTACCGAGAGAGTTTCCAGCACGAAGATACCGCCCATGATGAAAAGCACGATCTCGTGCCGGGTCATTACCGCGACAATGCCCAGCGCAGCGCCCAGTGCCAGCGCGCCGACATCGCCCATAAAAATCATGGCGGGGTAGGTGTTGAACCACAAAAACCCGAGGCCTGCTCCGGCAATCGCACCGCAGAACACCATCAGCTCGCCAGTCCCGGGCAGATAGGCAATGTTGAGATACTCGGCAAATTCAACATGTCCGGCGAGATAAGCGATCACACCGAGACCCGTCGCCACCATCACTGTGGGCATGATGGCGAGACCGTCCAGACCGTCTGTTAGATTTACCGCGTTACTCGAACCGACCACCACAAAATAAGTAAACAGCACGAACAGCCAGCCCATTGATAACGCCACATCTTTAAAGAAGGGCACATAGAGGGTCGTTTCTTCAGGCAGTAGAGCGGTATCAAACAGATACAGTGCGATGCCGAAGGCAAACAACGACTGCCAGAGATACTTCCACCGGGCGGGCAAGCCTCGCGTGTCTTTTCGGACCACCTTCCGATAATCATCAACCCAACCGATCGCACCGAAGGCCACAGTGGTGATCAGCGCAACCCATACATAACGGCTGCCCAAATCTGCCCACAAAACGGTGGATCCCAGTACGGTGACAAGAATTAATGCCCCGCCCATAGTGGGCGTGCCGGCTTTTTGCAAATGAGATTGCGGCCCTTCTTCACGGATTGTCTGGCCAATCTGCAACTGATTCAGGCGCTCAATCACATAGGGACCGACCACCATGGAGATGGCCAGCGCCGTGCAGGCTGC
>JADHQF010000025.1 GCA_016778085.1 Luminiphilus sp.
TAGATCTGGACCCCCTGTGTCAACAGGGCTGGAGGGGGAATTCTGCGCTTCCCGCAGACCTCATAAATGAGGGCCATAACTGCCTGTGCGGCAATCGGCATACAGTTTTGAGCGCGGGGGTGGAATGGAGCTGGCGAGAGGAATCGAACCCCCGACCGGCTGATTACAAATCAGCTGCTCTACCTACTGAGCTACGCCAGCGAAGCGTGGGGCATGGAGCGGTAAATTGCCCCTTGCCAATGGGGTGCGCATCATCCCCTCAGGGAGACTCATCGTCAAGCTTTTGGGACAACCAAAGTCTAAGGCCTTCCATGACCAAATCGGGGCTGTGCGTGGCCGCCAAGCCCAGGTTCTGCAGCGTGGTCGCCGCGCCACCGGTGAGCAGAGGTCGATGCTCAGGGTGCTCTGCCATCGTCAACTGCACGGCGCCAATCACCGCCCGCCACGACCCCGCGGTGACACAGGCTTGGGTATTATTCCCCGGCCCAATAGTCGGCGCCTCAAGAGCACCGACGTGGATCCGGTCGGTCTCACTACTCAAGACGCGCCGCATCAGATCGGCACCGGGCAAGATATAGCCGCCTTCATGCAAACCCCCTGCAGACATCAGGTCCACTGTCACAGCGGTGCCGGCATCAACGACGCACAGCGCACCCTCGTGGTGAACATGCGCTGCCAACATGGCGAGCCAACGGTCTACCCCCATTCGCTCTGGCTCGGCATAACCACTCACTAAGCCAAGGCAGGTTGATTGTGCCGCCGCTCGATGCACCGTCGCCTCCCTACTTGCTGTCAGGGCCGCCATCAGTTCGGCGTCGACCGCGTCACTGGCAACGCTCGCCAGCCCAGCTACGCCCCAAGGTTCTGCCTCGACACGCTGGCAAAGACTCCTCACATCCGACACTGAGCCCCTGGCGTCCAGCAGCCCTTCGGCATTGGCAAGCCGCCACTTGATCGCGGTGTTACCTACGTCGATCAATAACCAAGGGGTCTGCTCAGTCATCCTGCCGCTCCAATCTCAAGCAAAGTCGCTTCTCCACCCGCCACTACCGACTGACCTGTCTCCGTACTCACCAGGAGCGCGCCATTCTGATCAACACCCGCCGCCGTTCCGGCCACTGTAGGCGAGCCCTCCACCAGCACCTGCCGGCCATGCAAGAAATCCCGCTGCCGCCAGTGCGCAAGCCAGTTGTGCATTTCGCCGCCTGCAATGTCCATGAGCCCCGAGGCCAGCTGGCTGATCAATTGTGCAGCCAGTCTATTGCGGTCTAGCGGTGCGCCAAACGCAGTGGCCAGATCAGTCCACGGTCGCTGGATGGCCTCTGTACCCTCCACAGGCATATTCACGTTGAGTCCAATACCGGCGATAACAGGGATCGCGCCGTTTTGCTCACCCAGCAGTTCGATCAGCACCCCGCCCAACTTTCGCTCTCCATGGTAGAGGTCATTAGGCCACTTGAGTGCAAGTTCGACGGTGTAGTCCCTCGCGATCGCTTCGGCCAGCATGGCACCAATCGCCAGACTGAGGCCCGATAATCTCTCTACCGGCCCATGAAAACGCCAACCTAAAGAGAGATAGAGATTGGCCCTTGCCGGGCTGTGCCACCTGCGGCCGCGTCGACCGCGGCCTTGAGTTTGCTCCTCTGCCAGCACTATCACGCCCCGGGAGTCATCAGCTGATAAAAATTCTCTGACCAGGTCATTGGTGGACCCAACGGAGTCACGGATCTCAAGGGTAAACATTGCCGTGGTGGCAACTGACAATGAGTCGACGATGGCAGTGGCATTAAGTGGTGTCAGGGTCATATCCGCCATCATACCTTCAGCGCGCTGACTCTTTTGTCTCTCCGCTTGCGTGGTTTCCGCCACTCGAGTCCATGTCGAGCCTATGGCCTACTGTCCCACTGCGGTATCTGTCATTATGGCGCGACCTCAGGCGCCTTGTCAGTCAACACAGCATGCCCCATATCCCATCACAAATCAGAGAGCGGCTCCGCCTGCTCACAATGATGCTCGCGCTCATCATCGGAGGCCTGTTAATCGCCCAGCTTTGGACACAACCGCTGTCGCAGGCCAGTCTGACCACGGCGGGCCGCGGTGTGCTATTTGTGCTGCTTGCTCTGGGCTTAATGGGCACCCGGCGACTGAGCGTGGTGCTCACCGCGCTACTGTGTAGTGTGTCGACCCCTGGCCTTTTGGCGGTCAATCACACACCCCTTATTTCAGATGCGCTGGCAATGCTCACGCTCTTGCTGTGCGCAGGTTTATTGCTGGCCTCAGCACGCACTTCATCCCCACAGGACACCGCGACATGAGCCTTTTCCACGACACGCTCGATACTTCGCTCGGAATCTTGACGTTAGAGGCCAGCGAGCGCGGGCTGCGCAGCGTTCGATTTCCGAATCGGCCACAACCGATCAAAGGCAGGATGACCAGCAACAGCGTTATCAAGCTGGCCAAGCGGGAGCTGAAAGCATACTTCGCAAGGCAACTGAAAAAATTCTCTGTGCCACTGGATTGGCATGGCACCGCATTTCAGGAATCGGTATGGCAAGCGCTTACTGCCATCCCCTATGGCGAGACGGTGAGCTATACCGACATCGCCCGGGCTATCGGCAGACCTCAGTCCGCCCGTCCAACAGGGGGCGCCGTAGGACACAACCCGATCCCGATTATTGTGCCCTGCCATCGGGTCATCGGCAGTGACCACACCCTCACTGGCTTCACAGGAGGGCTTAACATCAAAGTCGCTTTACTCGAGCTAGAGGGTCGCCTGATCGAGTGACCATCAGGCGTTGAGATCGGGAATGATCTCGTCCTTGAGTCGCTCGATCGATTCCTTCAGTCGCAACTTTTCTTTTTTTAGACGCTGCACCAGCAGCTGGTTTTGCCACGGCCGAGATTGCAGTTCGATAATTTTCTGATCGAGGGTACGATGCTGGGTTTGCATAACAGCCAAACGCTCCGCAGGCGAGAGATCCTCGTTAGCCGCTGACTGATCTGGTCCAACACGCTCTCTCATGCATTACCTCACACCTGCCCCAAGGGAAATCTAACTGGGGTTCGGCCACGCTGACAAGCCAATCTCAATGACCGGCGAGCACAATGCCAAGCAGCCGCCAGTAACCAATCGAAAAAAACCGTCAGAGATCGGGATCCGGGATCCACTCAAGATAATTGATCTCGCTGTCCCCGGCCGCGACAAATTTGGGCGCCTTCAAACTGTCCCACTGGTTATAACGAACCGGCGCACCCTCGAGCGTGGTCACACTGCCACCTGCGGCGCGCACCAGCGCATCTCCCGCCGCCAAATCCCATTCGTAACAGGGCGACGTCCTTGGATAGACATCAGCCCTGCCCGATGCCACATCGCAAAATTTAAGGGCGCTACCTGCATCGAGGCGCTCGCTACCCTGAGCCAGCTCGGCGAGGCGAGTGAGCATCATCTGAACCCGCTCCTCGCGATGGCGCGCACTCGCAGACATGACTAGCTGCGCGGTTGGATCAAGAAGGCGAGTACTCAAGTCCTCACCCTCCTCCTCTGAGAACAGCGGGTAACGCCTTGCCCCCCAGTCAGGCACACCAAAATCGAGATGGTCCCGATTAGGCGCGGCAATCAGGCCCAGCACCGCCTCCGCCTCAACGATCAATGCAATATTCACCGTGAATTCCCCCGTGCCCTCCAGAAATTCTTTGGTGCCATCCAATGGATCAATCATCCAGCACACTGGCCAGTCACGCCGACCAATGAGCTGCTCCAGCGTCGACTCCTCCGACAGGATCGGGATATCCGGTGTCAGCGACTGCAATGCCTGGCAAATCAGTCGATGCGAAGCGTGATCAGCTTCAGTTACGGGGCTGGCGTCTGATTTTTGGCTGACCGCCACCTCACCGACAATCGCATAGAGATCAAGAATGCACTGCGAGGCATCAGCTGCGAGCGCCCTGAGCGCAGTGATCAGATCAGGCAAGGAGAGCTGAGTCTCCTCGAGCATCGCATCGAGGCCGGGGTTGCCGCTATAGTGACGACTATTCATTCCAACAGGGTAGCACCCGATGGCCTTAACTGTGGCCTCCAGTCTGTCGGTAGAAGCGGTGGACTGGTCACAACTCAACACCATTTTGCTGGATATGGACGGCACGCTCCTTGATCTCGAGTTCGACAACCATTTTTGGGGCACCGTGATCCCGGGTGAGTGGGGCCGGCAACGCGGCCTCGACGTCCAAACCAGTCAGGAGACGCTAGCACCCGTGTTTGCGGGTGAGCGTGGCAAGTTGAATTGGTATTGCCTCGACTTCTGGGGCGAGACGCTGGAGCTCGATATTCCGGCAATCAAGGCACACTACGCGGAAGGCATCCGCTGGCGGCCCCAGGCAGAGACCTTCCTGCGACATCTTCAAGCGAGCCATCTCGACGTCGTATTGATCACCAACGCGCACCCTTTGACCCTGAAAATGAAAGCAGAGCGTTTGCCTTTGGGTCAGTGGTTCGATGTGATGATCAGCTCACATGATTACGGCGCACCAAAAGAAACGCCCACTTTCTGGCGCAGCCTCATTCAAAATCGCCCCTTTGACCCTGACCGAACGCTGTTTGTGGACGACTCCGAATATGTGCTCGATTCGGCTCAGGAATTTGGTGTGGCGCATCTGATCACCTTGCGGCAACCCGACTCGACGCTGCCCCCGCGGGTCGATACGCGATTCCCCGCCATCCACCACTTTGAGGAAATCCTCAGCGGATTGCCGAACATTGACTGATAGCGAACAGGGCAACAGCAAAGTCAGGATCGATAAGTGGTTGTGGGCCGCGCGTTTTTTTAAGACCCGGTCACTGGCCAAGTCGGCGATAGAAGGGGGCAAGGTCCAGCTCGGCGGACAAAAGTTAAAAGTGTCGCGAGAAGTGGCCCCAGGAGACATATTGCGCATCCGCCAGGGTTGGGATGAGCGCGAGGTCACAGTCATCGCTACTAGCGAGCAACGACGGGCGGCGCCGATCGCCCAAACCCTTTACGAAGAAACCGAGGCGAGCGTCGAGCGACGTACTCGGGCCGCAGAGGCGCGGAAAGCCGCAGGCACCCTGGCAAGGCCCTCACAGCGCCCGGGTAAACATGAACGCAAAGCATTGGAACGCTTGAGAAAGCAGTTCGACCCCACCTGATTTAAGTCGGCGCCGAAAACAAAACTTGGGGTATGATCGTTGGCATGATTGAAGAGCTGCCGACAACCAGACCCCATACGCCGCTACTCGATGGCGTATCGACTGATCTCGACGCACTCTCACAGCTGCAAAGTCACGAACTGGTGCAGTTGGCCGAAGAGCTTCGACACGACCTGCTCTACTCTGTAGCAGGCACCGGGGGGCATTTTGGTGCCGGGCTGGGTGTAGTCGAACTGACGGTGGCGCTGCACCATGTTTTCAATACCCCCCACGATCGCATCGTGTGGGATGTCGGGCACCAAACCTACCCCCACAAAATTCTGACCGGACGGCGCGATCGCATGAACAGCATGCGACAGCTCGATGGCCTGTCTGGGTTTCCCAAGCGCGCCGAGAGCCCCTTCGACACCTTCGGCGTGGGCCACTCCTCGACCAGCATCTCCGCGGCGATGGGTATGGCCCTGGCGGCACAGAAACAGGGCATCGACCGCAAGGTCGTTGCCGTCATTGGAGACGGCGCGATCACTGGTGGCATGGCTTTCGAGGCGCTGGCTCATGCGGGCCATGAACGCCCGAATATGCTGGTCATTCTGAATGACAACCAAATGTCGATTGGGCACAACACCGGCGGGCTGGCAACCTACTTCGCCAAGATCTGGGCCAGCAAGACCTACACCGCACTGCGTGAGGGCTCCAAGAAGATTCTTGAGCATGTCCGCGGCGCCTGGGATCTGGCCAAAAAGACGGAAGAACACATGAAGGGCATGGTGGCACCGGGCACTATGTTCGAAGAGCTGGGCTGGCACTACATTGGCCCACTCGATGGCCATGATCTGCCGCAGCTGGTGAACACGCTCAAGGTTATGGCTGACCTCAAAGGACCTCAATTCCTGCACATTCGTACCATCAAAGGAAAAGGTTTTGCCCCGGCGGAGCGGGACCCCATCGGCTACCACGCGATCAATAAACTGGAACCGGCCAAACCTGCAAAGTCGGCGGTGCCATCCAAACCCAAGGCTCCCAAATATCAGGACGTGTTCGGGCAGTGGCTTTGCGACCTCGCGGCTCAAGATGACCGGGTGGTGGGCATTACCCCCGCCATGTGTGAGGGATCAGGCATGGTGCAGTATGCCAAGGCGTTTCCCGAGCGCTTCTATGATGTAGCGATTGCCGAGCAACACTCGGTGACGCTGGCTGCGGGTATGGCCTGCGATGGACTCAAGCCGGTGCTCGCCATTTACTCCACCTTTTTACAGCGCGGCTACGATCAACTGATACACGATGTGGCCCTGCAGGGCCTCGACGTCACCCTGGCCATTGATCGGGCGGGCCTCGTGGGTCAGGACGGACCCACGCATCATGGCACCTTCGACCTGTCTTATTTGCGCTGCATCCCCAATATGGTCGTTGGTGCACCCAGCGATGAAAATCAGTGCCGGCAAATGCTACAGAGTGCGTGGCTCCATGACGGACCCTCGGCGGTCCGCTACCCGCGCGGGGAAGGCAGTGGCGTCGCGATTGAGGCTGGACTCCCCACGATGGAGATCGGCAAAGCCGAGCTGGTGAGAAAAGGGACCGGCATCGCCATCCTGAATTTTGGCGTACTGCTGGATCAAGCGCTGACTGCCGCCGAAACATTGGGCGCAACGGTGGTCGACATGCGCTGGGTGAAACCTCTGGATGAGGCAATGATTCTCTCTTTGGTTGAACAGCATGATCTGCTGATCACTTTGGAGGAAAACGCCGTCGCTGGTGGTGCGGGGAGCGGCGTCGCCGAGTTCCTCGCCAACGCAGGCGTTATTTGCCAAGTGCGCCATATCGGCATTCCCGACGCCTTTATCGCACATGCCGGGCAAGGTGAGTGTCGGCGGCTGGCGGGGCTCACCGCCGACAACATCATCGCGGTGGCACACAGCACGGCGCCGGTCACAACCAACCAACAAGCCCTATAACCTCTTACCCTTGTAAGGCACTGAACCGTGGCCAAATCGAGTAAAGCGGCAGCATCACCCAGCATCACTGAGCAAATGACTGAGCTGAGTGAACTGGTTGAGCAACTGGAAGACCCGGAAATCGAACTGGAAGCAGCGCTGGTACTGTACGAAAAAGGCGTCAAGCTGAGCGGTAGCATTCAAAAAATTCTTGAGTCTGCGGAGCAACGCGTCGCGCAGGTGGCCGCGGACGGATCGCTGCTGGAAGAGGATGAGGCGTCAGACGAAGCCTGAGTCTGTTATGGAACCCTTCGCCTGGCTGAGCTGCCCTGATCCGAAACTTGCCGAAGCGCTCGACTATCTCGCGCAGCACCCCGGTAAACAGCTGCGCAGCCGATTAACCGTCGCCAGCGCTGAGCTGATCGCGGGGGAAAGCGTCCCCGCCGCCGTCATGGCAGGCGAGGCGATCGAACTACTCCACACCTACTCACTTGTGCACGATGATCTCCCGGCGATGGACGATGATGATCTCCGGCGGGGTCAACCTACCTTGCACTGCGCCTTCGACGAGGCGACCGCCATTCTTGCCGGCGATGGCCTGCAAGCCGCCGCCTTTCAGCGGCTCACTGAAATAGAGGCTTTGAGCGCAGAGCAACGACTCGACATGATCGGGGTCGTCACCAAAGCCGTCGGTTTTCATGGCATGGTGGGCGGTCAGGCACTCGATCTGGCTGCCGAACATCAAGCCGTCCCTGTTAACGCACTCAGGGACATACACCACCTGAAAACCGGTGCGCTCATCTCAGCGTCGGCAGAGGTCGGCGCCATCTGCGGCGGCGCCACCCGCTCGCAGCGCGAGGCGCTGGTGCGATTTGCCAAAGCGATCGGGCTTGCCTTTCAAGTCACTGACGATGTCCTGGACGTCACAGGCGATAGCGCCTCACTCGGTAAAACGGCCGGCAAGGACGAGCGCGCAGAAAAATCCACCTATGTCAGCACGCTGGGCCTGGAAGGTGCGCAAGAGGAAGCTGATAAGCTACTCAATGACGCACTCGACGCACTGGCCGAATTCGGCGAGGCCGCTGAGCCGCTGCGCGCACTGGCCAGCAAAATGGTTCACAGAGAAACTTAACCGCACGGTTCGAGCCGCTTCTAAAAAGTGGCCAATCAATTCATTGCGGTATCGGCAATAGGGTCAGCCCGATGGGTTGCGGCGCAAGCAGGCCGACCCGACGCAGGTGGACTCTGACTAGCTGGCCGCAATCGCCATCATTACCGCGGTCATGCACCCGCCAGCCATTGCTCCCGCCGCCACATCATCCAGCACGACGCCCCATGCGCCGGGAACGCCGCGCTCCAAGGCACTGACCGGCCACGGTTTCACAATATCGAACAGCCGGAACAGCAGTAGCGACCCAATCAGTAACGGCATGCTGGGCAAATCAAAAGTCAAAACACTCATGGGTATAAGCGCCGCCAACCATAGCCCTGCAAATTCATCAATCACGATCGCAGGGTGGTCGATCACACCCCAAGCGGCGCCTGCACGCTTGGATGACCACACCGCCAAAGCGGTGAGCCCGAACCACCCCCACCAGTGCCAGATCACTGGCATATCCAACAAGAAGACCAATAATGCCGTAGCGACAATGCTGCCTGCCGTCCCGGGTGCCACCGGTGACAGCCCGGCACCAGCACCCGTCGCGATCAGTGTCGCCACATCGGTAATCGTTGCCTTGGTGGGATCGTCGTGATCAGCGGCGGAAGTGGTCATAGCCGATGCGCTCCGGGGTTCGATCACAGCTTATCCCGCTTCCCGCGACAACTCGACCCATTTCCGTGCAGCCATCCGGCAGGGGTATGTTGCGCGGTAGCGTGAATAGCAATTCATAGTCATCGCCGCCAGCCAGCGCCCAATCCAGACTCTGACCGGGATCCACCGATGATCTCATTGCCTCCGACAACGGCAACAGTGCGCTGTCGATTTCGAGCCCGACGTCGCTCGCTGTGGCCACGTGAGAGGCATCTGCCAAGAGCCCGTCGGAGATATCGATGCAGGCGGTTGCGCAGCCCCGGAGAGTCTCCCCCAGCGCTAGACGAACCGAGGGTTTTGTATATCGTGTCGTCAAAAATTCCGCTGCTGACACATCGACTGCAAGCCTTCCGCTGATCACTGCAAGGCCCGCCGCCGCATCACCCAGGGTGCCACTAACGCAGAGTCGATCACCGGGGCGCGCGCCAGAGCGCGTCAAATAGCTGTCCGCCGGCGTCGAGCCGAGCACGGTGACCGTCAGGCTCAGCGGTCCTCGCGTCGTATCGCCCCCCACCAGCGGCGCCCCTATCACGCTGCAGGCATCAGCGAGCCCCCGAGAAAAACCCTCCAGCCAGACCCGATCTCCCTCCGGAAGCGTGAGAGAGAGCAACAAGGCCTCGGGAGACGCACCCATGGCCGCCAAATCGCTGACGGCAGCCATCACACTTCGGTAAGCCACATCGGTGGGCGAGAGCGTGGCCAAAAAATGGACGCCCTCAACAGTCGTATCGGTAGAGACTTGGAGGAGGTGCCCGTCGGGTAACGCGAGCGCGGCGGCGTCATCACCGATACCCAAGCGAACTGATGAACCTTGATCCAATCCGGTAAAAAAATCCTGAATCAAATCGAATTCGCTATCTGACATCAGCTCTCTTGCGCGTGCTCCACGGCTCGCAGATCTCTGGCGATCTTGTCTAGCACGCCATTGATGTATCGATGGGAATCTGTGGCGCCAAACTTTTTTGCCAGGGCGACCGCTTCATTGATGACAACTTTGTATGGCACATCGATGCGGTCTCTCAGTTCAAAGGTACCCAGGCGCAACAGATTTCTCTCGATCGGATCGAGCTCGTCAAGCTTGCGATCAAGGGCGGGTGTGAACAGCGCCTCAAGGGCTTCAACATCGCCGACAACACCTTTCAATACGGCGCTGAAGTAGTCGCCATCGGTGTGCTGAAAGTCGTTATCGACGCGAAACTCAGCTTCGATATCTGTCGCACTGGCCCCCGATAAAGTCCACTGGTACAAAGCCTGCAGGCCAAAGTGACGCGCTTTTCGACGCTGCGCAGCCAGAGCATTCGGCTGGCCCATTAGTCGCGCAACGTTCGCAGGAGATTCACCATCTCGACCGCGCTCATGGCGGCTTCGGCGCCTTTATTTTCTTCGTTGTCTCCAGAACGCTCGAGCGCCTGATCCAGCGTATCGACCGTCAGCACGCCAAAGGCCACCGGCTTGCCGGTTCGCAGCGCCACCTCACCGATGCCGCGGGTGCATTCGCCGGCAACATATTCAAAGTGAGGCGTACCACCACGAATAACGGCTCCCAGCGCCACCACGGCGTCGCAATCGGATCTTTGGGCAGCGGCCTGACAGGCCAGAGGGATCTCAAATGCACCCGGCACGCTCACCACCTCGACCTGCTCACCTTCGATGCCCGCCCTGGCCAGCGCCTGTGTGGCACCCTTGACCAGACCGGCGACGATCTCCTCATTCCAGCGCGTGATCACAATGACGTACCGGCCATCGTTACCCGGTACCTGCGACGCTGAATTATCAATCCCTTTGCCCGACATCGGTCTGTGTTCCTCAGTGCGACTCAGCGGCATCCGGCGGCGCCACAAAATCGACGACTTCAAGACCAAAACCCGCCAGCGCATTGTACTTGAGTGGCGCTCCCAATAAGCGAATCTGACCTACACCCAAGTCGCGTAGAATTTGTGCCCCCATCCCTATCTGATTATAGGCATCCGGACTCCCGGCTTTGTCGCTTTCGGGCTCACCGAACAGGCGATCAATGTCATGAAGCAGGTCATCGGTGGCCTCGGGCTTGCTGAGCAATACCAATACGCCACTCCCTGACTCCCCAATCGCTTTAAGGCTGGCATCAAAGGACCATGAAGCATGGCCATCGAGGGTCGTTCCAACCAGATCCCGGAACACTGAAGTGACGTGCACCCTCACAAGGGTAGGCTTGTCCGCATCGATCACGCCCTTTGTCAGTGCCACATGCAGTCGGCCCTGGGTCGTGTCCTGATAAGCGGTGGCGCTGAACACGCCATGCCGGGTTTGCAGTGTGCCCTCACGCACAGCGCGAATGGTTTTCTGGTTAGCGAGTCTATATGTCACCAGATCAGACACCTGCCCCATCACCAACTGATGCTGATCAGCAAAGCCCAGCAAATAGTCGGCATCCGCCACAGCACCGTCGTTATCCAATACTTCTGTGAACACCGCCGATGGCAGAAGCCCGGCAAGGGTGGCCAGATCCATCGCCGCCTCGGCTGGCGCGGTGCGAGTGAGGACGCCCCCCGCGGCCGCAGCGATAGGGAAAATATGACCCGGTTGCACCAGATCAGAGGCTTGGCTGGCCGCATCGACGGCTACCCGAACAGTGCGTGCTCGATCCGCTGCCGAGATGCCCGTGTCGATACCCGTGGCAGCCTCGATTGACAGCGTGAAAGGGGAGAGCGAGTCGTCTCCTTCCACCATCAGAGGTAGCTCCAATTCCTCGCATCGCTGAGGGGTCATCGCCAGACAGACCAATCCACGAGCCTGACGCGCCATAAAGGCAATGTGCTCAGCCTCACAGTGCTCTGCCGCCACCACGACAAAGCCGGTCATACCCCCCGCACTGTTCTCATTCAGCAGCAGGCAGCTATGGCCATGTCGCAGCTCACTGAGCAACTTATCGATGTCGGCATACTCGGTCACAGCGTTATGACTCCGATGGGGACTGATCGTATTGCATCAATCGCTCGAGATAGCGTGCAATCACATCAACCTCCAGGTTAACCGGACTACCCGTTTGATATTCACTGAACACCGTCTCCTCCCAGGTTTGGGGGATGATCGTAAGTTCGAAGTTGGCGCCGTCGACCTGATTCACCGTAAGACTCGTTCCGTCGACACAGATACTGCCCTTCATGGCGATATAGCGCGCCAGGTTCTCTGGCGCCGCGATCGTCACCCGCCAAAAGCGGGCATCCTCGACAATGCGCTCAATATGCCCCACCCCGTCGACGTGGCCGCTGACCAGATGTCCACCGAGTGCCGTTTGGAGCGTTAGCGACGTTTCCAGATTGACCGCATCGCCAATACCTTTGCCACCCAGTGTCGTCAGCGAGAGCGTCTCGGGCGACACATCAGCCCAAAAGCCATCACCCGGCAGCTCGGTCACGGTGAGGCAAACACCGCTGGTGGCAATGCTGTCACCCAGCGATACGCCCGCAAGCGGCAACTTGCCCGTCTCGATGTGCAGCCGGATATCTTCCTCGCCGGATTCAATCGCGGCGATACGTCCGATAGCTTGAATAATCCCTGTAAACACAGTGACTCCTGAATCAGTTTTTTAGCGAGAGGCTCTTGCGCGCAACGCTAGTCTTTCGGGGCGGCAATGATACGCAGATCTGCGCCGATGCGGGTCACCTCATTGATCTCAAATTCCGGCGCCTCGGTCAGCGCTGAGACGGTCATCGCCGCCATGGCGCGGGCGTCATCACCCAGCAACTTAGGCGCCTGGTAAATGATGAGACGGTCTACCCAACCGCCTTTCAGCAGCGCACCCGATAGCGTGGGACCGGCCTCAACCATGATTTCGTTAAAACTCTGCTCCCCGAGGTACTTTACCCAGGCACCGATATCGACGCGGCCCCTGGCATCCGCACCAAGCACGACGACCTGAGTTGACTCACCGAGCGCAATGTTCTCAGTGGTAATCACTGTGGTTCCGTCGCCTGCCAAAATCCGCGCGTCAGCAGGTGTGCTGCCCTTCGAATCGAGCACCATACGTGCTGGGGGGTGCGCCAAGGCCCGCTCTTTATCCTCGCCAACGAGTGGCAACTCATCTGCTCGCAGGGTCAGTCGGCAATCATCCGCCAGCACGGTGCCCACACCGGTCACCATCAAATCAGATTCTGCTCGTAGACGCTGCACATCCGCTCGCGCGTCCTCGCCCGTGATCCACTGGCTTTCCCCTGAGGGCATCGCGGTCCGCCCATCCAACGACATCGCGATCTTCAGCGTGATGCGGCCGTACCCACGGCGCATGCGCAGCAGAAAACCGGCGAGATCTGCCTCGACCTGATCTGCGCCCTCACCCACATCAACATCGATGCCTTCAGCGCGCAGCGCGGCGATCCCACTACCGGCAACCTGTGGATTCGGGTCCTCAACAGCCACCACTACCCGATTCACGCCAGCATCGATCAGCGCACTGGCGCAGGGTCCTGTCTGGCCTTGATGGCTGCATGGTTCGAGTGTGACGTAGGCTGTGGCACCGTTTACGTCATCGGCAGCGGTGAGCGCCATGACTTCGGCATGCGCTTGCCCGGCCGGTTGTGTATAACCGGCGCCGATCTCCTGATCATCGCGCACCAAGACGCAACCTACAGGGGGATTGGGGGCTGACCAGTAACGTGCGCGACGGCCCAGCTCGATCGCGCGCTGCATCCAGCGGCGATCCTGAGCGTCGTTCACGGTGAATCGCCTTTGGTCGGCTCGGCCTCGAGAGATTCAATCGCATCCCTGAATTCAGCGAGATCCTGAAAGCTCCGATAAACGGACGCGAAGCGCACATAGGCAACATGATCCAGCGCCTTAAGCGACTCCATCACACGCTCACCCACTTGTAGCGACTTGATCTCCCGCTCCCCGGTGGCCCGCAAGCGGTGCTTGATCTGTTGGAGCTCAGCTTCAATGCTCTCGACTGAGACCGGGCGCTTTTCCAGCGCACGCAGCAGGCCTGACCGCAACTTCTGCTCATCAAAGGGTTCACGGCTACCGTCTTGCTTGATAATGCGCGGCAGCACCAGCTCCGCCGCTTCGTAGGTCGTAAAACGCTCGGTGCAGCTCAGGCACTCCCGGCGTCTTCGCACCTGAGCGCCCTCTGCCACCAAACGCGAGTCGATGACCTTGGTTTCATCGGTGCTGCAGAAAGGGCAGTGCATGGCGTCGGGGGCGTCGCAAAGACGCCCAGCTCCTCAGTGCCCGTAAACCGGCATCTTGGAGCAGAGCGCCTTCACCTGCTCGCGGACCGCCGGGATCACCTGGTCCGATGTCCCATCCTCCAGAGAGGCCAACACGTCGCAGATCCAACCGGTCAACAGCTCGGTTTCTTCCACGCCAAACCCGCGGGTCGTGATGGCGGGCGTGCCCAATCTCAGACCCGAAGTGACGAAGGGCGAGCGCGGATCATTCGGCACGGCATTTTTATTCACCGTGATATACGCTTCACCCAGTGCCGCATCCGCGTCTTTTCCGGTGTACTCCTTACCAATCAAGTCCAACAGCATCAGGTGGTTCTCAGTACCGCCAGATACAATCTTGTGGCCCCGCTCAACAAACGTCGCCGCCATGGCCTGCGCGTTGCGAATCACCTGCTTCTGGTAATCGACAAAGTCTGGCGCCATTGCCTCTTTGAAGGCGACCGCCTTGGCAGCAATCACATGCATGAGTGGGCCGCCCTGCGCGCCGGGGAAAATCGCCGAGTTAAATTGCTTCTCAAGCGCCTCGTTGGCTCGGGCCAAGATCAGCCCTGAGCGCGGACCCCGCAGCGTTTTATGCGTCGTCGTGGTCACCACGTCGGCGAAAGGAATCGGGCTGGGATACACACCCGCTGCCACCAAGCCCGCCACGTGGGCCATATCAACCAATAAATAGGCACCCACCTCGTCGGCGATCTCGCGGAATTTGGACCAGTCGAGGATCCGGCTGTAGGCCGAAAAACCGCCGATGATGAGTTTGGGCTTATGTGTGACAGCCAGCTCGCGCACCGCGTCGTAGTCGACCAGACCAGTATCGTGATCGATTCCGTACTGTACAGCCTGATAGATCTTGCCCGAAAAATTGACCGACGCACCGTGGGTCAGGTGACCACCGTCTGCGAGGCTCATGCCCAGTACGGTATCGCCGGGCTTGAGGAGCGCCTGAAAAACAGCGATGTTGGCACTCGAGCCTGAGTGGGGCTGTACGTTGGCAAAATCAGCACCAAAGAGTGCCTTGGCACGCTCAATCGCCAGCGTCTCCGCCTGATCAACGAATTCACAACCGCCGTAATAGCGCTTTCCCGGGTAGCCCTCAGCATATTTATTGGTCAATACCGAGCCCTGAGCTTCCAAAACGCGAGGGCTACAGTAGTTCTCCGAGGCAATGAGCTCGATGTGCTGCTCCTGACGAACGGTTTCAGCGCTCATGGCGGACCACAGTTCTGCATCAAAGGCTTCGATGGTCTGGGTATCGCGGTCGAGGTACTGCGACAAATGGCTGGCAGCTTGATTCATAGCGGCTTCCTGCGGCTGGGAACGGGTCAACCGTTCCGTGATTTTCAATAAGGGGGACAATGGTAGCGGAACACGGCCCCGGCGTCAGGGGTTTGTCATTGTGACACTACAAAGTGTCATGACTTTACGTTTACGATATTGAGACCGGATTGGGGAGAAAAACATTGCGAATCAGTATCTTCGGCAGTGGCTACGTGGGACTGGTGCAGGCGGCAGTGTTCTCCGAGGTCGGGCACAAGGTCACCTGTATGGATATCGACCCCGCCCGCATCGAACGCATTCAGGGGGGTGACCTGCCCTTTTACGAACCTGGCCTGAACGACCTCGTGCAAGCGGGCATCGCGCAAAACAGGCTTTGTTTTACCGACGACACTGCGGAAGCCATTGAGGCCAGCGATTATCTCTTTATTTGCGTTGGCACGCCCGCGGCAGCCGACGGCAACGCTGACTTGCAGTACGTGATATCCGTTGCGGAGGGCATCGCGGCACATATGAGCACCCGCAAAGTCGTGGTCAATAAATCTACCGTCCCCGTGGGCACAGCCGACAAGGTAGCGGAGTGCATTGCGGCCGGATTAGCGGCCCGTAGGGCAGATATCCCTTTTGAGGTGTGTTCCAACCCGGAATTTCTTAAAGAGGGCTCTGCAGTCGCCGATGCGCTAAAACCCGACCGAATCATTATCGGGGCCCGCTCAGAAGCCACCGTGGCCGAGTTCCGTCGCATGTACGAGTCGTTCAACCGCAACCACGACAAAATGATGTTCATGGACCCGCGCAGTGCCGAACTCACCAAGTACGCTGCGAATGCCATGCTGGCCACGAAAATCAGTTTCATTAATGAAATCGCGAATATCGCAGAGGCGGTGGGCGCTGACGTCGAGCTGGTGCGCCAAGGCATCGGCTCTGACCCTCGAATTGGCTATCAATTTATCTACCCCGGCGCGGGTTATGGCGGCTCTTGCTTTCCCAAAGATGTCCAAGCGCTCGATTACCTCGCCAAGCAGAGCGGCACCCCTGCTCAAATCTTGCCTGCAGTACACAACACCAACGAGCGGCAGAAACAGAAGTTGGTCGAGCAGGTCATAGCGCGATTTGGAGCAGACCTGACGAACCGCACCGTCGCGGTGTGGGGCCTGTCTTTCAAGCCGAACACTGACGACATGCGAGAGGCCCCCAGCCGCGTCCTGATTGAGGCTGTATGGAGGGCGGGCGGCAAGGTCAAAGCATTTGATCCACAGGCCATGGAAGCCTGCGAAGCCATCTACGGGCCTCGGGATGACATGAACTACTGCGCGACGAAAGAAGAAGCACTCGACAATGCAGACTGTCTGGTCATCTGCACGGAGTGGAAGCTATTCCGAGCGCCGGATTTTGAGGACATCAAAAAGAGGCTCAACACACCGGTGATCATCGATGGCCGCAACCTTTACAACCCAGAGGACATGGAAGCACTCGACATAGAGTACTTCGGTATTGGACGCGGCCGCTCGGTGGTAGCGCAAACTTGAGCCCGACGCTGCAAGTCGGCTGGCGCGAGTGGGCGGCCCTGCCAGATCTTGGTCTGACTTGGATTAAGGTCAAGGTGGATACAGGCGCCAGAACGAGTGCCCTTCATGCCGGCGATATCGATTATTTCGAAAAGGATGGCGCCGAGTGGGTGAGGTTTTACTTGCGGAGTGTTGCCGGCTCGGATGAAACCGGCGACCGCTGTGAAGCAATCGTGATCGAGTATCGCGAGGTCACCGATTCTGGCGGAAACACCGAACGCAGGCCGGTCATTCGCAGCACAACCGTGATCGGCGAACACCAATTTCTTATCGACATTACGCTGACAGACCGCAGTGCAATGCGATTTCCTATGCTACTGGGCCGCACTGCACTGCCAAGGGATGCGATGGTTTTGCCGAGGCAGTCATTTCTGCTTGGTGGCACCCGACACGAACCGCCGGAAAAACAATGAAAATAGGCATACTCTCGCGCAACCCCAAGCTCTACAGCACCTCCAGATTATTGAAGGAGGCCTTCGCGGCCGGTCACGACTGCAGAGTCATCGATACCCTGAAATGCTACATGGACATTAGCTCCGCGAAACCGTCTGTGTGGTATCGCGGAACGGAATTAGAGCATCTGGACGCTATCATCCCCCGCATCGG
>JADHQF010000026.1 GCA_016778085.1 Luminiphilus sp.
CATTTTCATCTTGCCCGCCCATTCCGTTATCCAGGTGCCTACCAGTAATTGATCGCCCGCCCGGGTTGCCTTCAGGTAGTCGTACTCGGCACGTGTCAGAGCCATGGCGCGGTCGAGGCGCTGGTAGTCCTCAGCCCCGAGTCCGAGCGCGGTTGTGTGTGCCCACGCGGCCTCCATACACCACTCAACATAGTGGGTGTTCCGGGTGTGGGCGAGCGCGTCGATATGCGCCGCCTCAACGGTGACCGGCCACAAATAGGGATCGGCAAGATCCCATTGCGGCGCCGTCATGCGCTGGACGCCTCGACGGGGGGCTGCGCGATCATCAGGTAGCCGAAGATCACGGCCAGAACGGGACAAATCAGATTGAACAGCGCATAGGGCACGTATTCGAATGTCGCAACGCCCAGCGTTGCCGCCATAAACGCGCCGCAGGTGTTCCAGGGGATCAACACCGAGGTGAGCGTGGCGGAATCTTCGAGTGTTCGGGAAAGGCTCAGTCGATTCAGCCCGCGTTCATCGTAGGCCGGCGTAAAAAGGCGGCCGGGCAACGTGATAGCGAGAAACTGATCGGCAGCCAGTACGTTGGTGATGAAGCCACCTCCCACGGTGGCCAGTATCAGATCTCCGGTACGCTTCACGCCTCGCAGAACTTGATCCAGCAGTTGCCGGAGGATACCGGTGCTATCCAGCATCCCCCCGAAGGTCATCGCAGTCAGAATGAGAAAGATGGTGTTCAGCATGCTGGCCAAGCCGCCCTTGTCGAGCAGCTTGCTGAGCTCGCCTATGCCCTCGGGTGACTGATATCCAGAGAACAGCGCCATCCAGAGTCCCTGAATCAGGGGTGCCGGCGAGTCTGCGTGACTGGCAAGTGCCAGCGCGCGCACCACGTCTGTCTGAAAGGCGGCAGCATAGAGCGTACCCGAGAGGGTGCATATCAAGATGGCGGGGTAGGCGGGTACCCGAAAATAGATTAGCGCCAGCATCATTGCGAGCGGCGAGAGTACCCAGGGGGAGATCGTAAATTGGTTGGCTAAGGCAGTGCGGATCTTGGTGATGTTCTCGGGGGTGGCGGCGCCCTCACTACCGACGAAGGAAAAAATCACCAGTGCGGCAATGAAGGCGGGCAGGGTCGTCCAGAGCATGTTTTTGATGTGCTCAAACAGATCAACGCCCACCGCCGCGGCGGCCAGATTGGTGGTATCTGAGAGCGGCGAGAGTTTGTCTCCGAAATAGGCGCCTGAGATCACAGCACCGGCCGTGATCGCAGGCGACAGCGAGTAGGTGGTGGCGATGCCCATGAGGCCGATGCCCAGTGTCCCTGCGACGGTCCACGAGCTGCCGAGGCTCAATGACGCCAGCGCACAGATGACAGCGGATGCCGCGAAAAAGAAACCGGGGTCCAGCAGCTGCACCCCGTAATAGATCATGCCCGGGACGGTGCCACTGATAATCCAGCTGCCGATCAGCGCGCCCACAGAGAGCAGAATCATCATGGGCATGATCGAGACGGTAATCGCGCTGACCATGCCGTCCTGAATCGCCTGCCAACTCATGCCGCGGCGCCAGCCCACCAGCATGGTGGCCGCCGAGGCAATGATCAGTGCAACCTGATTGGGTCCGTAGGATGCGTCCGAGCCAAACAGCGCCACCGAGGCAGAGAGCAGTAAAACCAGTAGCGCGATTGGCGCGAGGGACAGCAGCATAGGCGGTAGATCAGGCGGGGCGGTACCCCGGCTTGGTCATGGTGATTTGATAGGTGCCAATAATGCGCTCGCGGAAGCCCCCCTCGCAATAGCTGAGGTAGTAGCGCCACATATTGATAAACCGATCGTCAAAGCCCATGCCGCGCACTCGGTCAAGCTTCTCAAGGAAACCTTCGTGCCAGGCGTTGAGTGTGTCGGCGTAGTCTTGGGTGATGTCGCGCAGCTGACTCATCTGCATATCTGTCATGCGTGCCAGCGCATCACTGATGACGGAGAGCGAGGGCAGGCATCCGCCCGGGAAAATGTAACGCTTGATGAAGTCCACAGAGTCTCGCGCCTGTTCATAGCGTTGCTCGGTCATGGTGATGGCCTGGATGACTGCTTTGCCATGTGGCTTAAGCAGTCGGCTGACCGTCTGGAAGTAGGTGTCGTAAAACTGATGCCCGACCGCCTCGATCATCTCGATCGACACCAGTTTGTCGAACGTGCCGGTGAGGTCGCGATAGTCGTCGAAGAGCACCGTAATACGGTCTTGCAGGCCGCGTTCGGCCACGGCGTCGACCGTGTACTCAAACTGCTCCCGGGAGATGGTAGTGGTGGTGACCCGACAGCCATAGTGCTCGGCCGCATAAATCGCCATGCCGCCCCAGCCCGTGCCAATCTCTACCAGATGATCCTCGGGCTTAAGCTCAAGATCCTCGCAGATCAGATGCAACTTATGTTGTGAGGCACTCGCCAGGTCGCTGTCTGGAGTGGGAAAGACCGCCGACGAGTACATCATGCTGGGATCAAGAAACAGGGAGAAAAAGTCGTTGCCGAGATCGTAGTGGGCGGAGATGTTCTCGCGCGAACGCCGTGACGTATTGCGCCGTGTCCAATGGCTCACCTTCAAAGCGGTTTTTGCCAGCAAATTCTGGCGGTCTGACATGGCGTCTAGCATGGCCAGGTTGGCGCTGAAAGCACGGGTCACCGCCGTCAGATCAGGGCTGCTCCACAATCCCTCAATGTAGGTTCCGCCTGCCGCGATGCCGCCGCCAGTAAGAATGCGGCGATACAAATCGCTGTCATGAACGTGCACCTCAGCATGAGGTGCAGCGGGGTCGGCCTGTGAGCCAAAGACCAGTGTCTCGCCCTGCTCTTTGAGCGTGAGGGATCCCACCTGAAGTTTGGCCAACACCTTGAGCATCAGCGAGCGCGCCAGGCCACCGCGTTTCTCCGGGAACAGCATGGGTAACTTGGAGATGTTTTTGACGCTGTATTCGCTCATGTGGACCCTCTTTCTTCTACTGCGTGGAGTCGACGGTTACGTTAGTGCGTTCGCTTCGGATGAGCGTGCAGGCTGACGCCTTTTAAAAACAGGCGCAAGGCCTCCCAGTAAATGCCGGCGGCAATCTTCATCGTCATAAACGGGTAGGCGAGGATCGCGCGGCGTGCGCTGCGCGCAGTAAGCGGCTCTGCGGCAAGAGACAGCACGGCGTCGAAAATACGCTGACCCTCCTCGAAAAGCGTAATCTGAATATTGAGATCATCCCCGGGAACATTGCTGTACCAGCGGTAGGTCATGTTCATGGGGTTGAAGGGCGAGACGTGGAGCGCTTTCTGGAACTCCGTCGCCAGAGGCTGGTTGGCATCAGGCGCTTCGAGCACGTAGCTGTGGCGCTCCCCCCAAGGGGTATTGGTGACCTCTGCCACCACATATTGCAGCTGCTTTCCCGCGGCGTCGTAGCAGTAATAAACGGCAATCGGATTGTTCTGGTAGCCGAAATATCGCCAGTTGGCCAACAGATAAACCGGCCCGGCATGGTCTTTTCCCGTTTCTTGCTTAATGCGTTGCCGAACGGCGTCGGCCAGCGGCAGCTCGGGTGCGCCCAGAAAATCGCTGCGGAGGAACTGTGCCGGTGCCCACCGCTTGGTTGACCATAAGGGTAGGCGTGCAGTGAGCTCATGGAGAGTCTCCAGCTCGACAAAGGGCATGAACACCTTGTAGGAGAAGGCGTGTTTTTTTGGGGAGTAGCGGGCGTGTCGAAGCGTACCCGAGTAGAGTTTGGCCGTCACGCCGCCATCTGCGCAGCTGCGCACAGATTCTCGGCCACGCGAAGGCCGCTGCTCAGACCATCTTCGTGGAAACCATTTTGCCAATACGCGCCGCAGAACCATGTGCCGTTTTGCCCATTGATGTCGCCCCAGCGCTGCTGGGCTTCCATACCCGCCAGTGTGAACTGCGGGTGCGCGTAATTAAAGCGGCCGAGGATACGGTGGGGGTTAATGGAGGCGGTGTCGTTCAATGTCACACAGAAGGTCTCGGGTGCATCCAGACCTTGCAAAATATTCATATTATAGGTGACGGTGGCGCGTCCGTTGCCCGGCTTTAACCGGTAGTTCCAGCTCGACCAGGCGCGCCGGGTCTTGGGTAACAGGCGCGTATCGGTGTGCAGGATCACTTCGTTGTCCCGGTAGGGTAGCGCCCCAAGGACTGACCGCTCTGATTCGGTCGGGTCACCGAGCATGCCAAGCGCCTCGTCTGAGTGCGTGGCTATGACGACTTCATCAAACTCGCGCTGCAGGCCATTTGTGAACTGCACCACAACCGGTCTGCCGGGTGGACGAAGAATTTTTTCCACCCGCATGCGGGTGCGAATAGCATCGGAAAACCGATGCGTGAGGGGCGCGAGATATTCCCGACTGCCACCCTCAATCACGCGCCACTGCGGGCGGTCTTTGAGGGACAGTAGACCGTGGTTGCGGAAGAAGCGGATAAAAAACTCGACCGGAAAATCTTGCGCGTCCTCAAAGTCTGCCGACCAGATCGCGGAGGTCATGGCCAGCAAATAACTGCGACTAAAATGCGCACCGAAGCCATGGCGCTCGAGATACTCGCCTAGGGTCTGGTTCTGAGGGAGTTGGCCACTTTCCAAATCTGCGACTGCGAGCTTGTTGAAGCGCAGGATCTCTCTGATCATGTTGAGAAAGCTGGGCGACAGTAAGTTGCCGCGCTGTGCGAACAGGGTATTAAGACTGTTGCCAGCGTATTCAAGGCCGCTCGTTTCGTCGCATACGGAAAAACCCATTGAGGTGGGCTTAGTCGCGACACCCAACTCGCTGAACAGGTCTATCATGTTCGGGTAGTTGCGGTCGTTGTAGACGATAAAGCCGGTGTCGATCGCAAAGCGACGCGTACCAAGCTGCACATCGTAGGTGGCGGTGTGGCCACCGATACGGTCCCGGGCTTCGAAGATGTCGACGCGGTGACCGCGTCTGACGAGTTGGTGGGCGCATCCCAGCCCGGAGATGCCCGCCCCAATGACTGCAATGTGCATCGCTGACGACCTCCGGCCACCAGACAGGGAATAGGTTAGGGAGTCTTACGGCTACTCCAGAGTGACGGATCAGCGCGAATAGGTAGCCTTGACAGTAGATTATCGGCTCAAATCAGCTGCAAATAAGGTGTTGGGCGAGGTATCAAGGTGTTCCCACTGCGTGTATCCTGTCCCTTCTAGATGATGGTTTGACCTTTTCATGGCAAACAAAAAAGACGCAAGTACCGCTCCTGCGGCGAACGGTAACGGGAAATGGAACGTCCCGACTGGCCGCCGTACGGATGAGTGGAGTGAAGCGCTGGTGCTGGTTGGCGAAAGCCAGGATCGGGGCGCCTTCACGCGTTTTTTCCGCCATTTTGCCCCCCTGATCAAGGCGTTTGCCCTTTCAGGCTCGAGTTTGTCCGCGTCCCATGCCGATGAGCTTGTGCAGGAAGTGATGCTCAAGGTCTGGCAAAAGGCAGGCGGCTTTAACCCGGAAAAGGCTGCTGCTTCGACCTGGGTCTACACTATTGCACGCAACTGCAGAACCGATATGTTCCGGCGTTTGCAAAAGTTTGATACGCCACTGGCCTCCGATGACTTCGAGCTGGAAAGCGAGGAGGAGGAGTCCTTTGTGGTCTTGCACACCCGCCGTGGTGCCGAGCGGGTACGTGAGTTGATGGGCGATTTGCCGCCCGATCAGGCGCAAATACTGGCCAAGGTCTACATGGAGGGTAAATCGCACTCCGAGGCCGCGGCAGAGCTCGATTTGCCGCTTGGCACAGTCAAATCGCGGGTGCGCCTTGCTATCCAGAAGCTCCAAGGGCTGATGGAGGCTTAAATGGCGATGGCAATTCCTCAGAAAGTCACAGTTTTATTGGTGTTGGGAAGTAAACCGTTTGCGCGTGACCCTCGTAATGTCAACGTACATGAGAGTGGTTTGGATTAAATAACGATGGCACATCATCACCCCCCAATGGATTTCCTTTTAGAGTATGCAGCTGGCGCACTTCCCGTTGCCCAGTCAGCCTGCGTTGCTGCGCATTTGAGTTACTGCCAGCGCTGTCGGCAGTTGGTCGACAGGTTAGAGGATGTCGGCGGTGCGCATCTTGAGCGTTTAGATCCGCAACCTGTGGGCGAATCGGTACTTGAGTCCGTCATGGCACGCCTCGACGATCCGGAGCCCCTTCGTTATGCGCCCAATGAAGTTTCCGACACGCAGCTGCCTGGCCTGCTGGACCGCCTCATCAACGGCAATTATGCTGATTTGGCATGGAAGCGCGTCACACAATCCCTGAGCATCAGTTACCTCAAAACCGGCGACCCCAGTCACGAGTTTGCGTTGTATCGCATCGCTGCAGGTGGTCGCATCCCCGAGCATACCCATGGTGGCAGCGAGATGACGCTGGTACTGCGCGGTGGCTTTGCCGATGAGAGCGGCGAGTACCACCCGGGTGATTTCCTCGTTCGGGAGGGGTGGGACAAGCACACCCCGGTCGCATTGGAAGGTGAAGAGTGTATCTGTCTGGCGGTGCTGGATGCGCCCCTGCGATTCACTCGGTTGCGACACCGCTGGCTCAATCCGCTTCTGAAACTCCGCGCGGGCTGATCTTTCACCGACTCGTCTCCAGTGGCGCTGTAGGGCACTGCTCCTGCCAAGCGACCGCCTCAAAAATCAGCCGACTGGAAATCCAATAACACCGGGATCGCGGTGATCCCATAAAACCAGGCGAACTTCACTATGCAATTAGTCATACCCCGTGAAACCCAACCGGGAGAGAATCGCGTCTCTGCGACTCCCGAGACGGTGAAAAAGTTGGTGCGGCTCGGTGCGGACGTGGTCGTTGAGTCAGGTGCGGGCGCGGGTGCCGGCATCAGCGATGCAGACTACGAAGCAGCGGGCGCCAGCATCGGTTCCGATCGGTCAGCATTGCTTGGCAGTGCGGACATGGTGCTCCGGCTGCGCAAGCCCGAGATGGATGAGATCAGCCAGCTGAAGGCCGGCTGTATTCACGTCTCTTACCTCGATCCGTTTAATGAAAAAGACCTGATCAAGGCCTTTGCCAGCCAGAACGTGACAGCGGTAAGCATGGAGATGATTCCTCGCTCAACCCGCAGCCAGAAGATGGATGCGCTGAGCTCCCAGGCAAACCTCGCGGGCTACATGGCGGTGATGTTGGCGGCTAATAACATGCCCAGCATCATGCCCATGATGATGACGCCAGCGGGCACACTGAAGCCTGCGAAGGTGTTCATCATCGGTGCGGGTGTTGCAGGCCTGCAGGCCATCGCGACTGCCAAGCGCCTCGGCGCTCGGGTCACCGCGTTTGACACGCGCCCGGTCGTCGCCGAGCAGGTGGAATCTCTGGGTGGAAAGTTCCTAGAGATCGATTTGGGTGATACGGGACAGACGGCCGATGGCTATGCCAAGGAATTGACCCCCGAGCAGGTGGAGATTCAGCGCCAGGCGCAGAAAGCGGTGATTGCTGATTCCGATGTGGTGATCACGACGGCACAGGTTTTCGGCCGCAAGCCGCCGGTATTGGTTACAGCCGATATGGTCGAGGGTATGTCTCCCGGTTCTGTGATTGTTGACATGGCCGCCGAAACCGGCGGTAACGTCGAAGGCTCAGTTCCTGATGAGGTGGTGAACGTTAACGGTGTGACTATCGTGGGTACCGCCAACCTCGCTAATCTGGCTCCACGCGATGCGACCCAGATGTACGCGAGCAACATGTTTAACCTCGTCGAGGACACCTGGGACGAGGAGGCCAAGCAATTTGTGCTCGACCTAGAGAACGACATTCTCCCCGGCTGTGTGATCACCCATGGCGGTGCAATTGTTCACCCCACCATCAAAGACATTATTGAGGGAGGCAACTGATATGTCCGGCGCAGAGTATTTGCTGTTTATTCTGATGTTGTCGATTTTCCTCGGCTTCGAATTAATTAATAAGGTGCCAGCGACGCTGCACACCCCACTCATGTCGGGTGCTAATGCGATCTCGGGCATTACGGTGGTCGGTGCAGTCGCACTGGCGGGTACGGGTAACGAAAACGTGGCGATGTGGTTGGGCGTTGGTGCCGTGACGCTCGCTAGCATCAACGTCGTGGGTGGTTACATGGTGACCGACCGCATGCTCGGCTTCTTCAAGAAGAAGGAGGACTGATCATGACGACTGAATTGATGACACAACTGGGTTACGTTCTTGCGGCAGGCCTCTTTATTTTTGGCCTGAAAATGCTGGGTTCGCCGGCGACTGCCCGTCGCGGCAACATGATTTCCTCCATTGGTATGCTGGTGGCGATTGTCTCAGCGTTGCTAGATCAGGGCATTGTCGACTTCACCTACATTGCTGTCGGTATGGTGGTGGGCGGTGCCATCGGCGCCATTGCCGCTCGTGCGGTCGCTATGACGGCCATGCCCGAAATGGTGGCCTTGTTCAACGGTTTCGGTGGCGCGGCGTCACTGTTGGTTGGTTGGGCGGCGCTTTCGCCTGATTCCGGCACCTTTACGTTGGTCACTATAGTGCTGTCGATTTTGATCGGTGGCATGACCCTCACCGGTTCGCTGGTGGCCTACGGCAAGCTTTCCGAGACCATCGGAAGTGGTGCAATCACCTTCTCGGGCCAGCAGATCGTCAACTCCCTCGTGGTACTGGGTATCGTTGGTGGCGCGGTGATGTTCTGCATGAACCCAACTGACCCCAACTGGCTCTATATGGTCATTGGACTGGCTCTGGTATTCGGCATTATGGCGGTGATCCCCATCGGTGGTGCAGACATGCCGGTGGTGATCTCGCTGCTGAACTCCTACTCGGGCTTGGCGGCTTGTGCGGCGGGTTTTGCGATCAACAACAATGCGTTGATTGTCGCGGGCTCGCTGGTGGGTGCCTCGGGCATCATTCTCACCCAGATCATGTGTAAAGCGATGAACCGGTCGCTCTCTAACGTGCTGTTTTCTGGCTTCGCCAGTGTCTCCACTGAGGAGACGGTGGTTGAGGGCGAGATCAAGCCGATCTCGGTGGAAGACGCCTATTATGTTCTTGAAGCCGCCACCAACGTGGCGATCATTCCGGGCTATGGTATGGCGGTAGCGCAGGCGCAGCACGTGGTTAAAGAGCTCACCGAGCTTCTGGAGAATAACGGCTGTGAAGTGAACTTTGGCATTCACCCCGTTGCGGGGCGTATGCCGGGTCACATGAACGTGCTCCTTGCAGAGGCGGATGTGCCCTACGACCAGCTTCTTGAGATGGACGAGATCAATCCGCGCATGGAAATGGTCGACGTCGCTATTGTTATCGGTGCGAATGACGTGGTGAACCCCGCGGCGCGCGAGGTGGAGTCCTCGCCCATTTACGGTATGCCCGTGATTAACGTGGCGGATGCGCGCACCGTGTTTGTGCTGAAGCGCTCAATGGCATCGGGCTTTGCGGGCATCGAGAATCCGTTGTTCTATAAGGACAACACGCGCATGCTGTTTGGCGACGCAAAAGAGAGTATTGGCGGCCTGATCCGCGAATTCAGCTGATCGCTCTATTGCTCTACCAAACCCCGCCTAGTGCGGGGTTTTTTGTGACTGCCTTAACTCGCGTTCTCGGTCTGGAACTGCAGCCGAGCAAGGCGCTGATAGAGCTCGCAGCGCTTCATCAGTTCATCGTGGGGCCCGCTATCGATGACTTGCCCCTCATCCATTACTACGATGCGATCCGCGTTGATCACGGTGGAGAGCCTGTGGGCAATGATGATTGTGGTGCGCTCCTGCATGATTTCGGTGAGCGCCTGTTGCACGTGCCACTCGCTCTCGGTGTCGAGGGCGCTGGTGGCTTCATCCAGTAGCAACAGCTCCGCGTCGCTGAGAATGGCGCGGGCTAGCGCGATACGCTGGCGCTGTCCTCCTGACAGCCGGACACCCTGCGCGCCCAGATGGCTCTGGTAGCCCTCGGGGAGTGTCTGGATAAATTCGTGGGCATGGGCCATTTGCGCCGCGGCTTCCACTGCCGCCTGAGTTGGCTCGGTAGCGCCGTAGGCAATGTTGTAGAAGATATCCCCCGAGAACAGCGTGGGCTGTTGCGGCACCAGTGCGATCTTTTGGCGCCAGCTATCCAGTGCCATATCCCGGAGGTCCACACCACCAAACCGAATCGCGCCGGCGATCGGGTCGTAAAAGCGCAGCATTAGCTCAAATACCGTCGACTTGCCAGCGCCCGAGGGCCCGACCAGAGCCACGGATTCGCCATGCGCGATCTCCAGCGTGAAGTCACACAGTGCGGGGTGGGTAGGCCGGCTGGGGTAGGCGAAGTGCACACCCTCAAAGGCCAACGCGGTTCTGCTGGCAGGTGTTTGGCTGCCCGTGTCAGGAATCTCACTGGTCTCGGCGAGGAGCTCCATTAGTCGCTCTGCGGCGCCGGCGGCACGCTGCAGATCTCCCCAGACCTCTGACAGGGTGGCGAAGGCGGTGCCCACCATGATGGCGTAAAACACAAACGCCCCCAGTTCGCCGCCGGTCATGCGGCCCTCAATCACATCGACGCCCCCGGACCACATCATGCCGACCATGCCGCCCATGAGCAGGAAGATGGCGAAGCCTGTCAGCAGCGCCCGCTGAAAAACTCGGGACCGCGCCACCACAAACGCTTGCTCCACATCTCGCCCAAAGGCGGTTTTCTCGGCGCCTTCCCGGTTGAAGCTTTGCACTACTTTGATCGACTGAAAAATCTCGCCCGCATGGCTGCCGACTTCGGCAATCGTTTGCTGGCTTTTGTTGGAGAGTTTTCTCACGCGTCGACCGAAGATCAGAATGGGCACGAGCGTTACCGGGACTGCCACCAGAATGACTAGGCTGAGTTTGAAGTTGGTGATGACCATGAGCGTCAGCGCGCCGGTGAGCGTGAGCGCGTTGCGCACTGCGAGGCTCACCGATGAGCCGATCAGTGTCTGCAGCAAGGTTGTGTCGGTGGTGAGGCGAGACATGATCTCGCCCGAGTGATTACTCTCAAAATAGCTCGGCTGCATGTGCACCAGATTATTGAAAACGGCACTGCGCAGATCGGCGCTGACACGCTCCCCTAACCATGACACCAGATAGAATCGGATCATGGCGCCAATGGCCATGGCGATGCCAACCACCAGCATAAACACCACAGCCTTATAAAGCCCCGAGGGATCCGGCCCCGCGAAGCCCTCATCGATCAGGATTTTGACACCATAACCCAGCGTCAGTTGTGCACCCGCCGCGAACACGAGTGCCGTACCCGCCGCAATCATCCGGTTCCTATGGGGCCACAAAAATCCCAGCAGCTGCCTGAGCGGTGCCAGCGACTTGGCGCGGGGTGGCTCACCGCTACGGTCAGTCACGGTGGAAACGGGTGGCGTGTCGATCGACGATTCAGTCACTGCAGGGCTCGGTGGTCGGATGTAATGCCTATGAAGCCACAGTCTACGCGGGACGCGGCCAAAAAGATCGCAAGGTGTCCGGGGCTGGTGAATACGTCGTGTGCCGCGATTGTCGTCTTTGGCGTATGGCGCTGGGCTCAAGTCGCGATAAGCTCATCGTAATCCGTTAGTGAGACGTCATAGTCCTCCCTCTATCGTGTTCCTGTTTAAGACATCGCAGCATTTGGCGGCCCGGACGGCAGGCACATCCCGCCGCCTATCGAAAAAGCGTACCCAAGGAGGTCGCTGGCTACTGGCGGCAGTCGTATGCCTGTCGCTGGCGATGAGCGCATTGGCTGACTCTTTGCAGACAGAGACCGTGGAGCCGGATGCCAGTGCGGTGTCGGATAGCGACGCTTCGCGGGAGCTTTGGTACTACGGTAAAAAAGGGCTGACCTACGACCCGGAGGGCTCCACCAACCTCTGGATTGGCATCCGTCTGCAAACCCGTTTCGATGACTACCCCGGGCAAAACTCGAGCGCTGCAGATTTGCTTCTCGAGCGGGACTCGGAGCTTGATTTGAACCGCGCCCGCCTGAAGGGAGGTGGGCTGCTCGGCGCTGACTGGCTGGATGTGTACTTTGAGTATGACCAGCCTAGCGGCTATCTGCTCGATCTTCGTGCAACACTGCGGCTGAGTGATCAGCTCTTTCTGCGCATGGGGCAGTGGAAGTCAGAGTACAACCGTGAGCGGATCGATTCCTCGGGCAAGCAGCAGATGACCGAGCGATCAATCTCCAATTACTGGTTTGCGATCGATCGCCAAGCGGGTGTGGGTTTGAATGGCCGATTTGCCCACGGCACCCGCGCAGACAGCAAGTGGTGGCTGGAGTATCTCTCCGGCGAGGGCCGCGGGGGAGGGTGGCGATCAGATAGTGGTCTGTGGCTCGCGCGCTACCAATGGAACCCTCAGGGGACGCCATTGCCATTTAGTCAAAGTGACCTCAAGCGGCGTGAGCGGGTTCTCACCTCGGTTGCCGTCGCCGTGGTTGATGGTCGAACCCCTTACAGCCGCTTCTCCAGTGACGGCGGCGATCAGCTCCCCGGTATCACGACCGAGGACAACGACCTTACCCAGCTGCTGTTCGAGACGGCGGCACATTGGCGGGGGGTCAGTTGGCAGCAGGAACTGCATAGCAAGCGTGTTCGCGACCGCACGTACGGCGCATCCCGGGAGATGCGTGGTGGTTATATCCAGCTCGGTAGCTTCGTCAACGAATGGTGGCGGTTATGGCCTCGACAACTCGAACTGGCGGGGCGGCTCTCGATTGTGGACCCGGATCGCAGCCTCTCAGGGAATACGGAAAAGGAGCGCACCCTCGGCCTCAATTGGTTTTTCAATGGACACCGCAACAAGCTAACGCTGGATTATTCGTGGCTGAACTTTGAGGATTTTGGCGACAGCGCGACCCGAAATCGTCTGCGATTGCAGTGGGAACTATCGTTCTAGTTCCAGTCTGCGCACCGGGGATAAGCCCAATGCTACCGCCTAGGTTTTTTTAGGGTACTCGAGCGAGCTCTTGAGCCGCTGCTTTTCTTCGTCGGACAGATCCGGGAATGGCAATCCGTCACCCTGACGCCACACTTCCAATTTGGCCCGAACTTCCTCGAGCTTGTCATCACCCGCTTGCTGAAAGTCGCGGATCTGCAGAACCTGACCGGGACCAGAGAAGATCGCACCGTTTTGATGGACGATTTCTATGATACGCAGGTTGAGGTCTTCTGCTACGGCGAGGTACTCCTGATGGTCCCGGGTCAGGATGCCTGCGTCGAGCCGCACTACTGCCGTTGCCGCCTCAATATCGGCGAGGCGAATGCTGACCGTGTCCTGTCGCACCATGGGGTGCGCTGCAAAGAGACTGCGGAATTCCCCCAGAATCGCCCTAAGTTGATCGGGTGTGGGCATCTGTAATTCCAGTAGCTTGAAAAACCGGATTCGATCCCGCACCGAGTAGTTTTCAATATCTGCCGAGGAAAACATCGAGTTGGGGACCGTGACCAGCGTGCGATCTGAGGTGCGTAGCGTGACTGATCTTAGGCCGATTTCTTCGACAGAGCCTTTGATATTGCCGAATCGACACCAGTCGCCCGGGCGAATTGGGCGCGCGGTATAAAGCGTAATTGCGCCGATGACATTCTCCAGCGTTTTCTGGGCTGCCAACGCCACTGCTATCGATCCGACACCCAGGCCAGCGATCAGGGTGGAGACGTTAAACCCAGCTTGATCCGCCCACATGAGTGCGGCGGTGGTCGCAATGATAATGCGGAGGATCACCGCCACGGGTTTGATCAGCGCGACGTATTCGATGTCGCCCTGCAGTTCTAGCTGGCGGATCTTGTAGTCGCGATACAGATTTAAAAGCCCGAAGGCGAGAATGACCGCCACCAAATACTCGAGCGGAGAGGACTGCAGGTAGGCTTTGGCGATCACCGACAGCCCGAGGCTGGCAACGACGATCCGGATCAGCAGAACATAGAGAATGAGTCTCAGCGGGACCCGTAAAAAGCGACTCAGTGCGTGCTTCCAGGGGTTGGTGAAGCGGCCACCGAGTCTGGCGATCAGGAAGCTGACCCACCCCGTAACAAACCACCCCCCGATAGCGGTAAGAAGCAATATCGCAACCTGAAAATTTCCCATTCCGAGAATGTAGAACTCAGGCAGCACCTGAGAGAGCCAAACATTGAAGTCGCTGTAACCCAGCTCTTCCCACATGTCGGGAATCCGCTCTACGGTCGCATTGGAGACTCGCCAGATCAGCGACCCATCGGCCTCCTCAATGCGTTGTAAATAGATGGGGATCACTTCCTCAGACAGATCTACGGCACCGAACTGCTCCAAATCTTCTGGCAAGCCGTCATTAAGAGAGCCTTCGGGCTGGCTGCTGATCCGGCTCAGGTTCAGTACATTCTGCTGCGCAAAGACAAACAGCAGTCCGCGAGCAATATTGACCGGGGGTACGTCTTCCAGGGCTTCAGGCAGGTAGCGCAGGTCGAGATAGAGCGCAGCAGCCTCAGGATCACCTATGCGGAAAGCACTGTAGAGTGCGACCAGTGCCTGTTGCGGTGTTTGCGCTTGCCCCGGCTGAAACCCTGACAGCACGCTCGCTTCATAGCTCTCGTTGAGTTCCTGAGAGCGCGCCAGTAGTTCGGCAGCGGTTAGCTCGCGCTCTTCCTCGATCTTTGCGCTGGCGACAATGAGCGACTTGTCCGTATCCACATCTGCCGCTGTGGCGGAGAAGGCTGCCCATGCGAGCATCACCGCGGTCAGGATGCTCAGGCTAATTTTTTGCCACCGCATGCTTATTCCTCCAAAGGAGCGCCTACTCGCCGCTCACGCTTTGAGCCTTGGGTTCCAATAGTCTGCCGAAAAACACGCCCAGCTCAAAGAGCAACCACATGGGGATCGCTAGCAGCGACTGTGAGATCACATCGGGCGGCGTGAGCAGCATGCCAAAGATGAAGCAGCCAACGATGATGTAGGGACGTTTTTTGGCGAGTGCGTCAGGGCTCGTGACGCCGGTCCAGATCAAGATCACGGCGGCGATCGGCATCTCAAACGCGATACCAAAGGCTAAAAAGAGTTTCAGCACGAAATCGAGATAGCTGTTGATGTCGGTCATCACCTGCACGTTTTCGGGACCCACGCTGGTGAAGAAGGCAAAGATGAGCGGGAACACCACGAAGTAGGCAAAAGCTGCACCTGCATAAAATAGCAGTACGCTGGAGGCGAGCAGGGGCACTGCGATGCGTTTTTCCTTCTGGTAAAGCCCTGGCGCTACGAACCCCCAGATCTGATACAGAATCACGGGTATCGCCATAAAGATGGCGAGGACCAGACTCAGCTTGAAGGGGGTCAGGAAAGGCGACGCCACGCCGGTGGCGATCATGGTCGAGCCTTCTGGCATGAGCTCTCTCAGCGGCGCCGACACGAAGCTGTAAATCTCATTAGCGAACGGAAACAGGATGATGAAGCCGATCAACACAGCGAGCACTGCACGTAACAGTCGGTCGCGCAGCTCAGTCAGATGGGCGACCAGCGACATGGGAGGGTCGTCGTGTTCGGTCTGCTCGGTCATGCGGTTTTTGACGGAGTTTCGCCACCCTCGTTAGCGTCAGCTTCAGCCGCCGAGGTGGCGGTTGGTGAGGTTGCAGATGATGAGGCTGAAGGCGGCGAGGGTACGGAATTACTGTTGTTTGATGAGCCTTGCAGCGAGTCGCTGGCCTCATTGCCGAGGGCCTGAATCTCTTGTTCGACCGATTGGGTGGTGTCGCGAACCTGCTGCTCAAGTTGCTGAGACTCTGCCTTGAGTTTTTGCATGATTTCGTCGTTGTGCAGTTCGCGTCGGACCTCGGTGCGGATCTGATCGAAGCTGCGCCGAAAACGATTGACCCACGCCAGCACGGTACGAACGGCGCCGGGCAACTGTTCGGGCCCTACCACCAACAGGCCCACGACGCCTATCAGCAAAAGCTCGGCAAAGCCGATGTCAAACACGTTGAGCCGCCCTGTTTAGGTCGGAGGTTTATCGGTGTCGCTCTCGTCTTGCGAGGCGGTGTTGTTCCCGACACTCTCGCTCTCGGCCTCGTCTTTACTCATGCTGTTGCGAAAGCCTTTGATAGCGCTGCCCAGATCGCTGCCGATGTTGCGCAGGCGCGATGTGCCGAAGAGCATGACGACAATTGCCAGAATGATCAGGAGCTGCCAGATACTGATTCCGCCTAGGCCCATAGTCCCTCTCCTTGTATTTAAGTGTCTTCTGAGGCCGCATTATGGCCTTTTCGGGCAGCTTTTTCTGCTAACCCCGACAGCCCCATGCGCGCGTCGAGTACGTTGAGGACATCGGTGTGGTCTAGGTCAAGGTGCGCGAGCATGACCATAGTGTGAAACCAGAGATCGGCTACCTCGTTCACCAAGGCCTCCGAGTCGCCGCTTTCGACAGTATCCTTGGCCGCCAGTATCACCTCGGTGGCTTCCTCGCCGACTTTTTCGAGGATCTTGTTGAGACCCTCTGCGTTCAGTGCGGCGACGTAAGAACTGTCCGGTGATGCGGTCTTGCGCTCCGCCAGCACTTTATCAAGTGCGGTTAGCAGATCATCCACTCAGTCGTCCTCCCGTAGCTGCCAACTGCCGTCTTCGGGGTGGTAGAAAAAACAGGTGGGCCGGCCTGTGTGACAGGCGCCGGCGCCATGCTGCTTGACCTGCAGCAGCAGGGTGTCGCCGTCACAGTCCAGACACGCGCTCACCAGATCCTGAGTATTCCCGGACGTGGCGCCTTTGCGCCACAGTGATTGCCTCGAGCGAGACCAATAGGTGACCTCGCCGCTCGCCAGAGTGTGCTCCAGCGCTTCGGCGTTCATCCATGCCAGCATCAGGACCTCGCCGGTGTCGGCATCCTGAGCGATAGTCGGGATCAATCCTTGCTCATTCCACTTGGGAGAGAGGGTACTGGGTATGTTTGAAGCAATGTCAGTCATGGCAACAGTATGCCAGACGCGTCAGGCAGCCGTTACCGGTTGCGAATGAAGAGCGCGCCCAGCAAGCAGCCGCCACCGAGGATGAGCCATCCGGTGCCGCTTCCCGCAATCCCGAGTCCCAGCGCCAGTGCGCCCAGCGTGGCGAGTGGCAGCACCTGAGATGCCCGCGCAGGCGGATTTTGCGCCGCTCGGGGCGGCGTCTGTCGGAGTCGATTCAAGATCAGGTCGGGGAGCAGCGGTAACGTCTCCAGCAGTGCCGGTGCATCCTGCTGCAGCCGTTGGCTGACGCTTTGTAAAGAATATCGGTCCGCAACCCACTGCTCGAGAAACGGTTTGGCGGTGTCCCATAGGTTGAGCTCGGGATACAGCTGACGGCCGAGACCCTCAATGTTTAGTAGCGTTTTTTGTAGCAGTACTAATTGCGGCTGCACCTGCATATCGAACTGGCCCGCGGTGCGGAACAGCGTTACCAGCATTTGTCCGAAGGAAATGTCGGACAGTGGCCGCTCAAAAACCGGCTCGCACAGGGTTCTCAGGGCTGACTCGAACTCGG
>JADHQF010000027.1 GCA_016778085.1 Luminiphilus sp.
CCTGCACCAGTTCAAGGAACGTGCCGTCCGGATCTTTAAAACAGAAGAATCTCGCATAGCTGGTTTCAGAGGTATGCACATTCACCGGTTCGGAGACGACCTCGACGCCATTGGACACCAAGAAGTCGAAGTCAGCGTCAATATCGGAACTCGACAACGCGATGCGCGCGAGTCCCGGTCGATATAGGTTGGGGTAGGGGGGTGAGTCATCACGCGGCGACTTCCATTCCAAGAGGTCGATGACCATCGGTTGCTCGGCGTTTTGCAACGCCATTAGCGCGCCCTCTACCTGATATTTAGGCATGCCCACGGCACCGGCGACCTCTTCGGTGTTGGTTTCCGGCACGGGCCAGTACACTTGAAAGCCAAGCATCTCGTAGAACGCCTTGGAGCGTTGAAAGTCAGTGCAGTTGATGTTGATGTGCACCATGCCGGTGATGTGCATTGCTTTCTCCTAATTTCCTGGTTTATCGATTGCCGCGATCAAGGCTCGGTCGCTTATTCGAAGTGCATTTTGTTCAAAGTGCGCGAGCCGAGGCGGGCTGTGATCTGTGCTTTAGATCACGGTGTCGCCGTTATCGATCACCATTTCTGCACCCGTGACGTGCTTGGATTCATCAGACAACAGATACAGCACCATGTTGGCAACGTCCTCGGGTTCGCCGATGCCCATTGCGACGCGGGTCTTTTCGGGGTCCTCTTCGGCCATCAAATCAGTCCCCATCAGTGACTTCAGCGCTTTGTGCACCATCGGTGTGCTAATTGACCCCGGGTGAACCGAGTTGCAGCGAATGCCGAGCCCTTCTGAGCGACAGTGGATGGCAATTGATTTCGTCATTGCGCGAATACCGCCTTTGGCAGCGGAGTAAGCGAGATAGGGGCTGAGGCCGATCAAGGCAGCCGTTGAGGACATGTTGACGATGGAACCGCCGCCACTTTTTTTCATCAGCGCGATGGCTGATTGACACCCCCAGAACGTCGCATCCAGATGGATGCCCATCACGCGTCGCCAGACATCGGTCGTGGTGTCTTCGATGTTGGCGATCGGTGCGATGCCCGCGTTGTTGACCAGGCCATCGAGCCGTCCGAAGTGACTCTCGACCTCATTCATCACGTGTTGCCACGAGGCTTCCTCACTGACATCCTGAGCAATGAAGTGAGCGTCAATCTCACTCGCATGCGCTTGCCCTGCCTCAGGATCAATGTCAGTCATCACCACCTGCGCCCCTTCGCGGGTAAGCACGCGGCTATCAGCTAAGCCGAGGCCCGATGCGGCGCCCGTGATGACGATGACTTTGTCTTTGACTCTATCCATATTGGTTATCCATTTTTATTTGCGGCCGCGGGAACCGACATCGTGCTCTTCGCGGACGCTGTTACCGATCTCAGTTAGCCTGAAGATGTTGGGCGTGGTCTGATCCTAACTCAAAGCCTCTCCATTCTTCCCGGGCAAGCCGACATTGTTTGCGATAGAAGGGGAAGCCGCCAAACCAGAAAAGGGTCGCCCTCGGTTTGCCGGGAATGTTGTCACCCATGTAGTAGTTGTCGGATTCGGGGTAAAGCGTGCTGTTTCCAATGTCATTGGTGAGTTGCACGTAGCGATGCTCCTCATCCACTTTGGCTTCAATGACCTCTGCGCCGTGATCTGTCATTCCGTCAATCAGCTCGGTGACGAAGTCGCACTGGAACTCGGCCAGCAAAATAGGGTTGTAAAACGGACTGTGCGGGCCGTTGATCCAGAACAGGTTAGGAAAGCCGTGCGTCATCATGCCGAGGTGGCTGGTCACGCTCTCTGCCCAACGTGCCTTCAATGTCTGATCCTCCCGACCGCGAATATCAATGCGATCCATAGCGCCGGTCATCACATCAAACCCGGTAGCGAAAATCACAGCATCGAGCTTGATCTCGGTATCGCCCACGACGATGCCATCAGATGTGAAGCGACTGATCGGCTGCTCATGAAGATCGATCAACTCTACATTGGATTGATTGAACGCCTCGAGATAATTGGTCTCGGGCGACAAGCGCCGTGTCAGGATGGGGTAGTCGGGGCAGAGCTTTTCGGCAATGGCGGGGTCATCGACCCGCTCCCGAATTTTGGCGCGCGCGAAATCAGCCAGCGTCTGGTTGGACTCCATTTTTAGCAAGCTGTCGGTGAATGCGTAGTAAGGAGATAGCCCGCCAGACGCCCAGCGATTTTCATACTCTGCCAGACGCTCCTCCTCGCTGACCTCAAGTGCTGCTTTCGAAGGTGGTGGTGCCAGATCCGAGTGCACTAGCGTAAAACCTGAGAACGAGTTGAACTGCCGATCCCGCAGTTCGGCATACTGCTCTTTCATTTTGCTGGCGTGACCAGGGTCGACCGGTCGGTTGCGCAGGGGAATGGTGTAGGAGGGTGTGCGCTGGAGCACATAGAGCTGCCCTGCCTCTTGCGCGACTTCGGAAATCACTTGAATCCCTGAAGAGCCGGTGCCGATGACTGCGACCTTTTTATCCTCGAAGTCTGGCTCCTCTGCTGGCCAGCGGCTGGTGAGATACTGTTCGCCGGTGAAGCCATCCAGCCCCTCGAACCGAGGCTCAATGGGTGCCGAGATGAGGCCTGTTGCCATGATGCAGAAGCGGGCAGATACGCGCTCGCCGTTATCTGTTTCAACCAGCCAACGCTGAGTGCTCTCATCAAAATGAGCTGCGGTGACCCGAGTCTTAAATTTAATATCGCGTCGCAAATCAAAGCGCTCTGCGACGTGGTTGGCGTAGCGTTCTATCTCCGGCTGGCTGGCGTAGCGCTCGCTCCAATCCCACTCCTGCTGCAGTTCTTGTGAAAAAGAATAGGAGTACTCGACGCATTCAATATCGACTCTGGCGCCCGGGTATCGATTCCAATACCAGGTGCCGCCCACCCCCTCACCCATCTCATAACACTGAACGCTAAGGCCGCGCTGCCGCGCGCGATAAATCATGTACAGGCCGGCGAACCCAGCGCCAACGACGACCATGTCGATCTGTTGTCGTTCAGTGCGGGCGGGCATAGTGAGTCGCGTTTCTGTCAAGGGCTGGATACTGCACCATATCAGTCTCTAGGCAGCGCTGTTTTCGGCGGCTTGGGTTGGGTCTTGCTATGAGGCCGCAAACCCTGCCAGTTCGCGCCACAGGTCGCGATAATCGTAGTCGGTGTCCAGCGCCAGATTAAGTGTGTTATACGACGCAAAATCGCTCACCAAATGCGTCAGTTGCACGATGCCCTTATCGGTAAATCCCTGGTCTCTCAGGGTTTCAACCTGCGCGTCGGACACGGCTCCCGGATCGTCGTTGACCTGAAGTGCGTACTCCAGAATCGCTCTGAGCCGGTCACCTTCGACCGCGTCCAGCCCGGATTGCAGTAGCCCGCCAACGTAGTCCTCAGCGGTGCCGAGTCCGTAATTGAGAATCGTGCAAAATGCCGCGGTGCAGTAGGGGCACCCGTTGGCCTGAGACACCAAAATACCCACGTGCTGGATTTCTTCCATGGTGAGCTCGCCCATTTCCCACAGCACCTTTGTGGCGCCAAGCTTGGCGGTAAAGAACTCCGGGAAATTAAGCTCGGCATAGAAATGATTCGGCACGCTACCTTCTACTTCGGTCACCCAGGCGAATATGCCTTCGACCGCCGGATCGGTAATGTGCTCTGGTTTAGGTAGTGCGACTCTCGCCATGCTGACTCTCAACGACTGCAAACTGGTGATCGCGATTATGCCTGCTCCACATCTGGATTTCTGGCTACACGGCGTCTACCTATGGTGAGGAGCCACTTATGGTTGCCAGTAAAACCCGGATCAGAGCTGACGCAAGTGCTTGAGGAATATTCGCGCCGTCAGTCCACTTGGATTGTTATCCATTTCCAGCGCGTCATGATATCCAAATCGGCGTCGGTGCCCTCTCTGCCAAGACCACTCATGCCGTTACCGCCAAACGGGATGTGGGGCTCGTCTTGAATCGACATCGCGTTAATGTGAACCATTCCGGCATCGGATTTAGCGGCGGCCTTCATCGCGCTCGAGATGTCTGAGGTAAAAATCGCACAACTCAGACCGTAGCTCGTATCGTTCGCCAACTGCATTGCCTGCTCCAAACCATCAACGGTGTAAATCGACGTCACGGGGCCAAATGTTTCTTCTCCAAAGACCACCATCTCACTGGTCACGCCTGAAAGTATTGTTGGTGGGCAACAGTTGCCCAGCCACTCACCGCCGTGGAGAAGCGTTGCGCCTTTCTCTAGCGCGTCTGCAACGTGTGACTTGACTCTGTCTGCTTGTCGCGAGCTGATGATGGGTCCAATGGCAGTTTCCGGATCTGAGAGGTCACCAACTTTGACTCCCTTGGCAATTTCGACAAATGCAGGGATGAACTTTTTCGCAATTTCTGACTGCACGATAATCCTGCTGGAAGCCATGCACGCTTGGCCTTGAAAGAAAAATATGCCCAGCATGGCCGCTTCTAGTGCCTTGCCGAGGTCAGCGTCGTCGAGGATGATCAGGGGATTCTTGCCGCCCAATTCAAGGGTCACGGGCTTTAGGCTCCTCGCCGCGATGTTGGCGACGTGTTGGCCGACTCGGGGAGAACCACAAAAGTTAATGGCGGCAATGTCATTGTGCGATGTGAGGAAGTCCCCTATCTCCGCAGGATCTCCCGTGACGTAGTTGAATACACCTCCTGGCAGGCCTGCCTCGTGAAGGGTTTTTGCGAACTGAACGGTAACCTGTGTTGCGAATTCTGAAGGCATCAGAACCGCCGTGTTGCCAGTCGCAATCGCCATCGCGATTTGCTTCACATTTTTCAAAAGAGGCACGTTGAATGGGGTAATGCAGCCGATGACGCCCACTGGCTCTCGAACGGACATGCCGAACGCGCCAGGCCGATCCAATGGCATAGTCTGACCAACCAGCCTTCTGGGTACGCCCGCGGCGGAGCGAAATGCATTGATGCAATATTCGACCTCAAAAGCGGCTTTCATCTGCGGTGAGCCTACTTCGTTGATGAGCAAGTCCATATACACATCGCGGTCTCGTTCCACTATCGATGCCGCGTCGCACAGTATTTTCTCTCTTGTGCGTACCTCACTGTCCTTAAAATGCTCAAAGGTATTCTTGGCATCAGCAACAGCCGCGTTGACGTCCGCCATATTTCCTTTTGCAACTCGGGCAATGAGTTCAGCATTCGATGGATTGAGATCGTCGAAATACTCTCCTGAGCTGGGCTTATGTTCTTGTCCACCTATCCACAATTCGCTCGTGTTCATCTGTGTCTCTCATCCTCGCTTTGGGTCTTTGAAGATTAAATGTTTGTGCCTTGACCCGGTAAAGATATCGCCGGGTCGGATTGGACGGGCACCTGACATGATCAAGTTAGAACGACCTCCGGTCTGTCGGCTACCCCACAAGTTTTAGGCCTGATAATCGGCGCCGGCCAAGCGGGCGTTGCAAATAGTCAGTCGCATCGGATCGCACCTTTGTTTATGATTTTTATGAAACGCGACGAGGATTGCAATTGGATGGCAGAGGTAAGCCGAGACCTTGAGGCCGCGTCGGTTAGAGCGCAACTCAACTCCAGAGAGATGTCCTTCGCTCAGTGGGAAGTAGTGCTACTTTGCACAGCGATCAATATGCTCGACGGCTACGACGTGTTGGTCATGTCTTTTGCGGCAGCCCCCGTTGCGGCTGACTGGCAGCTGGATCCCGCTAGTTTAGGTCTACTGCTGAGTGCGGGGTTAATAGGCATGGCGCTCGGTTCGATTGTGCTCGGATCGCTCGCTGATGCTCTGGGCAGAAAACGGCTAGTGCATATATGCCTCATCACGGTGACGATCGGGATGATTGTGTCCGCGTACACGCAGTCTCAACTGCAACTGCTCGCACTGCGTTTTGTTACCGGGGTCGGTATCGGAGGGATGCTCGCAACCCTGACTGCTCTGGTGTCGGAGTACTCAAATGACAAGCGGCGAGGCATTTGTATGGGGTTGCTCCAGTCAGGTTATCCCTTGGGCGCTCTTTTCGGGGGGATGATTGCTGCTCAAATAATCCAGTTTGCAGATTGGCGGTCACTATTTCTGTTTGGAGGGGGACTCTCAGCAGTGCTGCTGCCCTTGATTGTCATTCGCTTACCTGAGTCGCTTGACTTTGTGTCGAGGTCTGGCAGTTCTGGAGCCGACAACATGAAAAGGCGGCTACTGGAAAGGTTTGATTTGTCAGAGCCACAACACAGCTTGGTCGAGGACTTGGACCAAGCTGCTGGCAGTTGGAGAAGCTGCTTCACACCGCCAGAAACGCGGTTGAACACGCTATTACTCTGGTCGTGTTACCTCGCGCTCATGTTTTCATTTTATTTCGTTGTGAGTTGGACACCCAAATTATTGGTAGACGCTGGGCTCTCGACCGCTCAGGGGATATCAGCGGGGGCAATTCTGCAAGCTGGCGGGCTGATAGGCGCATTGGTGATGGGGCTCTTGGGCAGTAGATACGCGGTGAATAAGCTGGCGGCGTGGTTTTTTTCACTCAGCGTGGTCGTGATTTTGGCCTATGGTTGGGCTGACGCAGAATTGACAGTGTTGATGATGTTGTCTGCCATGATGGGCTTCTTCCTCATTGGTGCCATGATAGGTCTCTACACGATTGGACCCGCGTTGTACGCCGCCAAGTCGAGAGTGACGGGGGTTGGGCTGGCGATTGGCGTGGGCAGATTGGGGGCGATCGCCGCGCCTTTTGCGGGCGGTCTCATGTTGGAGGCTGGCCTCGAGATTAGCCTGATATACGCCGTGTTTGCCGCACCGCTCGTTTTGGCAGCATTTGCAGTGCGCGCAATATCTCTACCGATGGCCTTTAGGTGATCCTGTGAGTGGGCTGAAAATTCGGTGTTCAGTGCTAGATGTCATGGGACCGAGCAATACACTAAACTCAAGTCGTTGAAAGTTTGATTTAGAGCGGAGTCACGTAATGGCAAGTTTTGAACAGAAGTTTTCCCACTCCTCATTTCCACACAAAAGCAGATCGCTTCGACTGCCTCCAGCACTAGCTCTGAAGCGGAGTATGACGGGTGTGATCTGCCTCATGGCGATCGCGACTTTTCCCACAAGTGTAAACGCCAACTTGGAAGAGGTAGTGGTAACGGCGCGGAAGAAAGTCGAGTCGCTGCAAGACACGCCTATTTCGGTAACGGCCCTTTCGGGAGATCGCTTGGAGGACATGGGCTTATCGCGCATCACAAAACTCCAGAACGTGACGCCTAATCTCGTGTTTCAGAATACACCGGCATACAGTGGCGCCGGCAACAACGCTGCGGTCTATATTCGAGGCGTAGGGCAAAAAGACTTCGTTCCAACTATTGATCCGGGCGTCGGTATTTATGTCGATGAGGTTTATCTGGGCCGATCGGCTGGAGCCGTACTAGACATGATCGATATTCAGCAGGTGGAGATACTGCGTGGGCCACAGGGAACCCTATTTGGCAAGAACACTGTTGGCGGCGCTATAAGCATCACTACCACCAAGCCAAACGACGAGTTTGGCGGTAAAGTTGACATCAAGTTAGGAACAGATGAGCGACGGAATATAAGGGGTGTGCTCAATATACCTCTGTCTGACACCTTATATGCGAGGGGCAGTTTTGGAAGTCTGCAGCAGGATGGGTATGTTTTTAGACCCTTTGATGGCAAAGATCTTGGCAATCAGGATACGGTCATGGGCAGGTTGGCTCTGAGGTGGGCTCCTTCTGATACCTTCACCGCAGACTTGTCGTTCGATTACTACGATGATGAGACGAACGGTCCGCCGTTGCTTACGACTAGGGTCGACGAGTTCCCAGAGAGTGCAACGGCGATCCCGGGGGGTAACTTCCCATTCATTCACAACTTGTTTGCGGGATTCAGCCCGGATTTTGGTGGTCCGAATCCAATCGTCTGTACCCTGCCAGACGCGCCAGTCGCCTGTTTTACTAATGCTAATGCAGTCACGGGAGACAATACGAATTTGGGCACCGGCCCGAATTTCTCAGAGATGGAAAACGAAGCGGTTTCGCTGACGCTGACTTGGGATCTCGATGCATTCACCGCAAAGTTGATTGCCAGTCACAGAAGCCTCGATGGGGCGTTCGCGAGCGATCGAGATGGTTATGCCCAGAACGATGGCGAGCCGGCTGTGCCGGGTCTGCCGATCATGGTCAACCCGATCACTCACTACTTCGATACCTTCCAGCAGGATCAATTTTCCGTTGAACTGCAACTGTCTGGTAGCTCGGTAGAGGACAGATTGAGTTGGGTGGTAGGCGTATACGCCTTTGAGGAGGACGGAGAAAATATTAATCCAGTGGATTTCACCACCGTGTCAATACAAAGCGGCGGTTACTTTGATTACTCGAGTGAGGCGGTTTTTGCTCAGGCGACTTTTGATTTTACCGACAAGCTCTCTGCAACAGCGGGCATACGTTACACCAAGGAGGACAGAGACTACTTGCCTGACCAATATATCAAGGAAATGCCACTGGGAGGGCTGCCATTCCCATGCTTCAACGCAGACGGCTCAACAAAAGTATGCGCGTTGGGAGACAGGGTCGTTCCATTGGAGACCGTGAATAACTCGATCTCGGAAAGCACGCCGATGGTGAGTGTCAGCTACTCACTTACGGACGACGTAATGCTCTACGGCACCTATAGCGAGGGTTTCAAGGTCGGTGGTTTCACGCAACGTATTTTCCCCCCCGAGCCCAGCTTGCCTGCCTTCGGTCCTGAGTACGTGGACTCTGTAGAGGCTGGAATTAAAGCGGAGATCTTCGATAATTCATTGCGAGTAAATTTTGCGATCTACTCTGCGGACTATACTGACTTACAGATCCTTATAAACGAGCCAAGTAGAGTCGGGCCGTACACCACTAATGCGGGCGACGCGACCATCGAGGGTTTCGAATTAGAGGTTAACTATTTGGCTCAAAATGGGGTGTTGATTGATCTAGCGGTGGGCTACACGGACGCTGGATACGACTCTCTGAACCCTGATCTTTTCTCTGGTCTGAGTGTGTCTGACCCCTTCGTATTCATATCAGAATGGAATACTCATCTTTCGGTCACAAAAACGTTCGATACCCAGTTTGGAGAGATTACGCCGCGACTGGATTGGTCATGGAGGAGCAAGTTTTACACGAATGCGGGTGGTCTCCCGTTTGCACCTGCCTGGGCTGACCCTCTGGTTCAACCCGATTATTCCGTGGTTAACATGAGTGCGAGATGGGAGTCAGCCACTTCCGGGCTTAGCGTTACTGCCGGTGTCGACAACGTGGGTGACGAGGAATTCAGCATTTTTGGAGACTACCAATCAACCTTCGGCAGTACCGCTCAGGCATTTGATCGCGGCAGGCAGTACTACGTGATGTTGGGCTATAGTTTCTGACATTCCTCAGCGATAGGCAGACCTCAGTTGCATGCGCGCGGCTGAGGGTTCCTTAGAAGCAATCGAGATGACCCCAAAAGGCCGCGCAATGGATATCGACCAGTTAATCAGGGATGACGAGGTTCACCGCGACGTCTATGTGAGCGAGGAGGTATTCGCTCTGGAGATGGATCGCGTCTTTGGCTCGGCATGGATTTATATCGGGCATGATTCGCAAATTCCCGAACCTGGTGACTATTGGACAACTCGTGTTGGTCTAGAGTCGGTGGTGATGGCTCGAGGGAAGCAAGACGATATCAACGTTTTCTATAACCGCTGTCCTCACAAGGGCGCGAGGATAGCTGGGGACGGTTGCGGGCATACCAAAGGGCTTTTCAGGTGTCCGTATCATGCGTGGACCTTCAATCTCGACGGGACCTTGAGGGGCGTGCCCTATCTTGAGGGCTACGAAAACACGCGTTTTGATATGGCTGATCCGCGCTTTTCTCTTCGAAAAGTCGCTCAAGTGGCCTCGTATCGCGGGTTCGTCTTTGCCTCACTCTCAGAAAGGGCTGCCGATTTTGAGTCCTTCATTGCCGGTATCAAAAGCTCTCTGGATAACTTTTGTGATCGCGCGCCGAATGGCACGGTATCAGTGGCGGGCGGGGTTTTTCGTGTTGTCCAGCGGTCCAATTGGAAGATTTTTTTTGAGAATCTAAACGACACGGGGCACCCCATTGCGACGCATGAGTCCTCCTACCGGGCGGCTAGGCAATACGCTGATGAGCAGTTGGGTGGCGAGTTGCCTTTTGAGCTGCATATCATTGACGGTAACGGCGCGCCGCCGAAGTTCTGGTCGGATCTCGATCTGCATGCTTTTGAATTTGGTCACAGTTATATGACGGCGATCTTCAACGCCCCAGACGATCCGCTATCGCAGGCCTACTTCACGAGTCTGGCCGCTAAGGTCGGTGAGGATCGGGCCAAGGAGATCCTTGGGGTGAATCGCCATAACACCATTATCTATCCGTCTTGCTCGCCACATACTTCATTCCAGCAATGGAGAGTCATTCGTCCTTTGTCTGTTGATAGAACGCTAGTAGAGATTTTTACTTTCAGGCTTGATGGGGCGCCAGAGGAGCTACTTCAGCGGACATTCACCTATTCAAATGTGGTTAATTCACCTTCATCCATCGTCATGACTGACGACGTGCACGTCTATGCCGAATGTCAGAAGGGGCTGGCTACTCAAGGAGGGGATTGGGTGAGCCAACATCGCAATGCGGGTCAGGATCTTCCTTTTTCGGGCGCTGACGGCGGGGAGATTGGTGTCGGCACTAGCGAGTTACCAATACGCAACCAATTCCGCGCATGGCGAGAGTACATGACCGGCGATGCGACGGAGACGATTTCGCTAAAGAGTAGTGATCCGTGATGACAGCAGCGCGCTCTCCGCTCACGCGAGCTTCGGAAGTCCCTTATGAGGCGCTCCGCCAGTTTCTGTATCAAGAGGCAAGGCTGTTAGATCAGAGAAAATTTGACGAGTGGAATGACCTGTTCGCTGAGGGCGGTATGTATTGGATACCGCTTGCGGAGGATCAGGAAGATCCCGTTAATCATCTGTCCCTCGCTTACGAGGACTCCATGATGAGACAAGTCAGAATTAATCGCTTGAATCACGATAGAGCCTGGTCACAGAAGCCTCGGTCACGAACATCGCACACCGTGAGTGCGATTGTGGTCGAGTCGGTCTGTGAGGCTAGCAACCAGTTGGTCGTTGGCTCTGCCTTTACGGTGGCCGAGTGGAGAAGTTTTGGACATCGAACATTTGCCGGTCTCTACACTCATACCCTTCAGATTTCAGATGGCCGGTTGCAGATAGTCGAAAAACGCGTGGATCTGATCGACTCGGCGGAGGCTTTTGAACCCATCGAAGTATTCATATAGGTATGACATTCAGGGCATCCACCGTCATGCTCCCACTTCATCTGCAGAATGAGGTGATCCACCCGGATGGCCAAATTCGCGCTGGCTTTGGAGATGACCACACGGGCAGAGCGGCGTTTCTCGATGCCGCTTTAACGGCTTTAAAGGCTGCCTCAACATCGGGCATTCCCAGGGTGTTTGTGCGGATGGCGTTTCAGGTTGGTGGAACCGACTTACCCGATAACTGCGAGTTGTACCGGTTCGTCAAATATAACGAGGTCATGCGGGACGGGAGCTGGGGCGCGGAGTTTGTTGATTCTCTGGCGCCCGATAGGCCCTCTGATGTCATTGTGTCTCACAACCGCGTGAATGCATTTTATGCAACGCAGTTGGAGCAGGTGCTGTCGGACTATGGCTGTGAGCACTTGGTGCTATTTGGTGTCGCAACTCACTCGGTGGTCGAACATACTGCGCGCCACGCGGTTGATCTTGGTCTTAGAGTCTCTGTTGTCACCGACGCTTGTAGTGCTTTTCCAAGGGAGAGGCATGAGGCCAGCCTGTCTGCGATTGGAAACTTGGTGACATTGGTGCGTTCGGAGGAGCTTAACTTTGACTGATCAGGCACCTGATTCCAAGAACAGGTCTGCAACCTACATTGTCAGTGGGGGAGCCAGTCGGCTGGGGGCCGCCTTTGTGCGACGGATTTCAAAGGCGGGCAATAACGTCGTTATCGGCGATTTGGATGAGTCTGCAGGTGCCAAAATCGCTGGAGAGTTCGACGAGTCCGTAATGTTTTGTCGATGCGATGTGCGCAGAGATGAGGATTTGGCTGGTTTGGTCCAGTGCGCTAGCGACGTATTCGGTGGCCTTGATGGGATTGTGAATAACGCGGTCAGTTACCTGGACAATGGTATTACCTCTTCCAGAGCCGATTGGCATGCAGCCTTCGATGTCACTTTGTTCGGAGGTGCGGTATTACTGGCCGAGGCATTACCACTTTTAACCGAGAGCCCCTCGGCTGCTGTCGTCAATGTGGCAAGTATTGCGGCGAAAGTTGCACAAAGAAATCGGGCGCTTTATCCAACCGCAAAAGCCGCGATCATTCATTTGACTCGCTTACAGGCGGTGCAATTGGCTGAAGCCAACATCAGGGTAAATTCCGTATCGCCGGCTTGGACGTGGTCCACGCCCATCGAATTGGCCACCGCGGGAGACAGGTCACACGCTGACAGTGTCGGGGCGAGTCTGCACCCATTGGGCAGAATTGCGGACGCCGAGGAGGTCGCCGAAGTTGTTAACTTTCTCCTTTCTCCTGACTCATCCTTTGTCACGGGCGCAGATTTCCCAGTCGATGGGGGCCACTCTATTCTGGGGCCAGACGCCGGTCATGCGCTTCAGGGGCAACTGCAAAAATAGCAACAGCGAGTGACGGCATTGGCGCCGTTGTCTTCTGCAGCGCAGCTGGGCTTCAACCCTCAATTTGTGGCACATTTTGCATCGCTTCCTGGATAGCGCTGTCGGGTAAATCCAAGTCAACCATCTGTCCTGAAAGAAATGTTTCGTAGGCCGCGAGGTCCAGATGCCCATGACCACACAATGCGGTCAAAATGACCTTCTCCTCACCCGACTCCTTGCATGCCATGGCCTCTCTTACCGCTGCCGCAATCGCGTGGGTGGGTTCCGGTGCGGGCACGATGCCCTCCGCGCGGGCAAATTGCAGCGCGCCTTCGAAGCATTCGATCTGGGGAATCGAGATCGCTTCCACAAGCCCTAGCTCATAGATGTGTGAGACCAGCGGCGCCATACCGTGATAGCGCAGTCCGCCGGCGTGAATGGGCTCTGGAATGAACGACGCACCGAGCGTGTGCATTTTCATCAGCGGCGTCAGGCCCGCGGTGTCACCAAAATCGTAACGATATTCGCCTTTGGTGAGTGTTGGGCAAGCCGCCGGCTCAACGCATCGGATCGTGGGATTCATTTTGCCCGCGAGCTTCTCGCGTAGGAAGGGAAATGCTAGGCCCCCGAAGTTGGAGCCACCGCCTGTGCAACCTACCAGCACGTCCGGTGTTTCGTCGACTTTCGCCAACTGCAGCAAGGCTTCCTCACCGATAATGGTCTGGTGAAGCAGTACATGATTCAGCACGCTACCGAGTGCGTAGCGAATGGTGGGGTCTTCCACTGCCTCGGCAACAGCCTCTGAAATCGCAATCCCCAATGAGCCGGGGTGGTCCGGATCCTGAGCAAGCAGTTGCTTACCATAGTCGGTGACGTCAGACGGACTTGGGTGTACCTGCCCACCCCAGATCTCCATCATGGTGCGGCGGTAGGGTTTGGCTCTGTAAGACGCGGCCACCTGCCAGATTTCGCATTCGAGACCAAACTGGGCGCAGGCAAAAGCCAGTGCACTGCCCCACTGGCCCGCACCGGTTTCTGTGGTGAGCTTACGAATCCCTTCCTGCGCGTTGTACCAGACCTGGGGTACCGCGGTGTTGGGTTTGTGGGAGCCCGCCGGGCTGACGCCCTCGTACTTGTAATAAATACGCGCCGGTGTATCGAGTAGTTTCTCAAGACGGTGCGCGCGGAACAGGGGGCTGGGGCGCCACAGTCGATAGACATCGAGCACATCGCCCGGGATGTCGATGTATCGCTCAGCCGACATTTCCTGCTCAATCAGTGCCTTAGGGAACAGGGCGGCGAAGTCGTCTCCCGTCGCCGGCTGGTGTGTACCAGGATGCAGCGGCGGTGGCGGTGGCTCAGGCAGGTCTGCAACCACGTTGTACCAACGCGTCGGCATCTCTGACTCGTCAAGATAGATTTTGGTGGGAGTGCTCATAGTCATGGTCCACAGGCCGTGCGGGTATGCCGCTGAAATGCCTTAAATAGCTCAAAAGATCGCGCATGATAAGGGAGACAGCGCACAACGCAACTGCCATGAGAGGCGAAAAACCCGCGTTCAAGGACATGCGGGTGCTTAATATTGCCGCATTCGCGCCCCGCGATCAGAGACTTGACGCTATCAGTCCGGAATGAGCTGCCATCAGCTAGAAATGAGCGGCCATCTGAGTGTCACGAAATCGATATCGCCATGAATCCATACAGGCGCGTCGCGGCGTAACAGGAGCACTACTGTAATAACAATTAATTCTCGTGACGCGGACATTTTTTAGGCGCTACACTCCTCCACCGCTCGTTTCACGCCCCAACCAGCTTTCGCCCATGTCTATCAGCACATTTGACCTGTTCAAGGTGGGGATTGGTCCCTCCAGCTCTCATACCGTCGGCCCCATGCATGCCGCGCGGATGTTTGCAGTGGCGCTTGAGAACACCGGCTCCCTAGGCCGCTGTTATCGCGTGACGACCGAGCTGTTTGGCTCACTTGGGGCCACCGGTGCCGGCCACGGCTCTCCAAAAGCGATCATTTTGGGATTGGAGGGCGAAGCGCCCGACACGGTCGACATTGAAGGCATTGAGGCCCGGATAGCCGCCGCGCGCGAGCATGGCAGCCTAAACCTGCTGGGCGTGCATCAGATTGCGTTCGACTACCGCGACGACTTGATCATGCACCGCACCGAGACGCTGCCCTTCCATGCCAATGGCATGCGCTTCACGGGTTACGACGAGCGGGGCGAGGTGCTGCAGACCCGGGTGTACTACTCGGTAGGCGGCGGATTTGTGGTGGATGAGTCGGCGAGTGACGAAGACGTGGTGGTAGACGACCCGACGCCGGTTCGATATCCGTTCTCCACCGCCGAGGAGCTACTCGCACTATGTAAGGAGCACGGCCTTTCCATCAGCTCGCTGATGTTGGCCAACGAGTTGGCGTGGCGTAGCGAGGCCGAGATCCGCAGCGAGCTACTCGCGCTCTGGGAGGTCATGCAGGCCTGTATCGACCGCGGCTGCCGTACCGAAGGCATTATGCCCGGTGGCCTTAAGGTCAAAAGGCGGGCGGCGCAGTTGTATCGCCAGTTGAAGAGCCAGGGCGACTCCCTTGGCGACGAGTCGCTGAACACCATGGACTGGGTCACGCTGTATGCCCTGGCGGTGAACGAGGAGAACGCGGTCGGTGGCCGGATTGTGACGGCGCCCACCAATGGCGCGGCCGGGATTATTCCCGCTGTGCTCAAGTACTACCTGCACCACTGCCGTGGCGCGAGCGACGAGGACGTCTGCCGCTTCTTGCTGACCGCAGGCGCGATTGGCATCCTCTACAAGATCAACGCCTCCATCTCGGGCGCCGAGGTCGGCTGCCAGGGAGAGGTCGGCTCGGCCTGCTCGATGGCGGCGGGCGCCCTGGCCGATGCCCTCGGCGGCACCCCTGCTCAGGTAGAGAACGCTGCAGAAATTGCAATGGAACATAACCTCGGCCTGACCTGTGACCCGATCGGTGGCTTGGTGCAGGTGCCCTGTATTGAGCGGAATGCGATGGGTGCGGTGAAGGCGATCAGTGCCGCGCGGATGGCCCTGCGTGGCAGTGGCGAGCACTTTGTCTCGCTGGATCAGGTGATCAAGACGATGCGCGATACGGGTCGTGACATGCAGGATAAGTACAAGGAGACCGCGCGCGGCGGGCTGGCCATCAACGTCCTAGAGGTGCCGGTCAGTTTGATCGAGTGCTAGGTGGCGGGGCGATATTTTTGAGCGGCCTGATGGTCAACCGCACAATATTTTTTTTCGAGTACATCAGGAAGGCCCTGACTGTAGACACTTCCTCGAAGGTCGCTATCTCGCGTCGGTAGCTGCTGAAACTCACTTTCTCAAATCTCCCGCGAGCGTGAGGGCCGCCAGAAAACCGATTCCAATGGCCAATCCCATCAAAGTCTCCGCCATGCTAAGTCCCAACAGCATCTCTGGCGTGAACGAGCACAGATTGCGCACCTCAAAGAGCCAGGGCATCCATCTATCCACGGCGAACCAATCCGGCATACCGAGTTGAAACTGGCAACTGCCATCCCCGATGCCGTTTTCCAGTCGGTACAAGTACCGGGCGCGCTCAAACAGGCCTGCACCTGCGGTTAGCACACCTAAGTTCCCCACAACACGCACCAGTGTGATCTGCGGTGTGATGAGCATGATGAGTGCGATCAGTGTAAAAGCGACCACCCAAAGTCGGGCATGAATACACACTTGACATGGTTCATCACCCAGCGCGTATTGGTAATACAAGGCCACGCTCAGGAGGGCGATACCGAGCAAAACAAGGGTCAGCCAGTACCAGCGAGATCTGAGAAAGCGCGAGAGTGTTGTCACGTTGTTAGCGATGCCGTCTGTGGTGAATCAAGTTGAACGCGCTAAGTTTACCGTTTCCCGCACGCCCTCGCCGAAAGGTTGCAGGCAGCGCCATAACATGACGGCTGAAAATAGCGATGAAGCGATTACCACGCAACTGATGGACCAATCGATCATCGCTGGATCTTTAAACACATAATCTGTGAGCAAGGCGACGGCGGTGGGTCCCAGTGACAAGCCCAGCAGCGAGATCGTGAGCAAATAGAGCGCCATGGTCTGCCCCCGGATTTGATTCGGGGTCACATTAATGACCGCGATAGAACCCGAGGCAGTCGTCATGGCGGGCCCGATACTGGCAGGAATCATCGCCATCAACGCCGCGTGGCCCGTTGATGCGAGTGGGAGATACACAACCCCCGGGAGGCAGATCGCGATACTGAGCAACGCGACCTTCAGTTCCGCGTTCTGCTGCCCGGCACGGTGGAGCTTGTCGATCAGGCTCCCGGCGAGGAACACGCCCAGCGGGCCGGTGGCCAAAATAATCAGGCCGTATCCGAGGCCAATGTCACCCATGGTCCAGCCGTGAACGCGAGCGAAACTGGTGGGAATCCAGGAGAACAGCGCATAACCGACAATGGTATTTACCGACATGCCGAGAAAGAGCGGGACATAGATCTTTCTTCTGCCATGCAGGAAAGAGAGGACTTCGCGGAAACTTAGATTCTGAGCCGCTGAGCTGATCTCCTGCCTCGCCGGCTCGCGCACAGTGAGCATCAGAAGGACTACCAGAAGCCCTGGCAGTGCGACGAGGAAAAATATGTACTGCCAGGCTGCCACACTCCCAATGACCGGCAGCACATGCCGTTCACTGGTGCTGACATAGGTGATCA
>JADHQF010000028.1 GCA_016778085.1 Luminiphilus sp.
CGACTGCACGCCCCGAATGACAAAGTGAATAAAAGCGATCCACAAGGTCACGTAGGCGAGGGTAAAGCCCCACTGCCAACCCAGATAGCCGAGCACCACGCCCGTAACCGGTACCATCGCCAGCCAGTGGCCCGTTACCCAAGCCGAATGCTTCCAGGAGAAGTACACGGCGCTGACGGCTGCGACAAGCATCAGAATCGCGAACAGAGACTGCGCCCAGGGGCGGGTGTACATCAGGCCGCCCAGCACCACTGCAGCGATTCCCGCTATGGCATGGGCCAGCGCGCCGACATCAATGCCGCTCTGCGGCGCTGGGTCTGCGGGGATATCGCTCATGCTGGCAACCTGTGTGTCACCACTTTGTTGTTGCTAACAAACCGATTTCGTTAATCAGCCGCGGTCGCGTATCTGCTGCACCATTCACGGGTTGCGCCCTCAAGGGGTGAGATCCCGGATATAGCCGAGCACATTGGGGTAATGCGTGGTGGGAGTGCCGGTGGCCCTCAGGGCCGCGACCGCCTCATCCGACACCGCGCCATATAACTCAACAGTAAATTCGTCCAAGAGCGGCGAGACCGCCTCGAGATACGCAACCAAATCGGCATTGTTCAGATGGAAGACCAGCGCCTCACTGCTCTCATAGACCTCGGTCCAGATAAAGCCCTGAGGGTCGGATGGGTCCTGATCAAGGGTATGTAACAACATACCCGGCTAGCCGGCCTCCACTTTCTTATCAACAGCCGCAGACATCGCCACCACTTGATCAGCCTGACCGGGTAACGCATGCAGACGTGCAATCAAAACAAAAGCCGATGGCCCTGCGGGCAGCGGGTCCTGAGCCTGCACAGCGAAGGACATGATCACCGCCGCCAAGGTCAGGAAACAAAACAGTCTAGGTAACATGGCGCTCCCCCAATCCAAAAGAAGGCTCAGCTTAGACGAATCCATCATCTTCTGCGAAACTTTACCGATACAGATGGCCTTAGCTGATGGCCCTAGAGCCGAGGTCCAAGTCACGCGGCTGGTAAGTGAGAGCTGGACAAAGAGAGACCGATAGGATGGACGAACATACCGTTCTCGAGCACTTGGGCAATCTGGGCGTCGTACTGCTTGCCGTACTGCTCTCCACCTCGGTGCATTACCTGTTCTTAAAACATTTGAACCGTGGCGCGCGGCTGACTGATAAGTTCCCCCAGATTCGGCTGGGCTATGGCGTGATCGTCTCGCTGGTCGCTCACTCTATTGAAATCACGTTGTTCGCTCTGGCATACAGGGCCTCGATCGCCTCCGGCTTTGGCACACTCGAGGGCAACTTCACGGGCTCAATTGCCGACCACCTCTACTTCTCATACGCGGCGTTCACCATCGTGGGCTTTGGCGACATCGTGCCGACAGGGCCTCTGCGGCTGCTGGCGGGCATGGAAGCTTTGACGGGCTTTGTGCTGATCACCTGGACGGCGTCGTTTCTCTATCTGGAGATGAATCGGCTGTGGAGACAACAGCCCTAAGGTTCTAGCCGGCGTCGATCCACGCAAACCGCGGTACCGGGCCGTCCGGCGTCTCAATGCTTTCCTGAAACATCGACAGCGGCCGCACCCACAGCCCGCGGTCTCCGTATTCAGGTCGATACACCACCAGCGCCTCACCGGTTTCTGAGTGCTGGGCAACCCCCATAACGGTGTACTCACCACCCTTGTAGTGGCGATATCGGCCTAGCGCGAGTTCTCTCATTCGGCGATTCCGCCAAACGCTTTAATCAAGTCGGCCTGCAGGCCCGCGAGAATCTCGCAGAGAATCAGGAAGTCCGCATCAGCCCGGGCCAGCGGGTCTTCAACCAGCTCGTCGTTGGCTTCGTGGATGGCGTCACTGAATTTCAGGCGACGCAATGACAGATCTTTGTCGACTACGGCCGCCACCCGCGCGCCCCACTCCAATGCCAGTTTCTCAACCTGATGACCCGAGGCGAGGTGTGCCAGCACCTCTTCACTGTCGAGGGGCACACCGCGCACCTTCACGGAACTGCCTTCCTCGCGCTGGTCAGCAAAATCGGCCTCGTCACCCAATTCGATCGCCTCAGGAATGCCACCCTGCATCAGCCATTGGGTCATCATGTGGGCGGGGGCTTTTTGGGTTTCGGGCAAAACAGCGGGCAGGTTACCAAGTGCCTCGCGGAGATGGTTGAGCACCTCTTCCGAGCGCCCGGCGCTGCTACTGTCGATCCAGATCCATCCGGCTTGATCAGCGATGATCGCGCGGATCGTGCTGGAGCGAGAAAAAGCGCGGGGCAATAGATCCTGCGTGACCTCTTCGGTCACTGCCAGCCGCTCACGGCGGCTGACCTTGCGCCCCTGCGCCTTGGCAATTTGCGCGCAGCGCTCATTGGCCTGCTCGCGCACTACCGTCGCCGGCAGGAGCTTCTCCTCACGCTTGAGCCGCACCATCCAGTAAGGCCCCGCCGCATGGACCAGTGCCGAAGCCGCATCATCCAGTGCCGGCACCCACCCTAAGCTGCTCGCCTGAGCCGGCGTGCAGCTTGAGAAAGTGCGGGACTGCAGGCGGCGCTCCAGCTCCTCGGCGTCGATGCCGAGACGGCTGGGTAAGCGGTAGGGTCGAAGCGCGCGGAACCACATGAAGCAAATATCCAGAGGGTGTCATAATCGGGGGCCGCGCAGTGTATCGCAGTCTTCGCCAGCAGGTGGGACTTGGCCTAAAATCTTCTTATCCACACCGGGAGCAGCCCATGCGATACCTCCACACAATGATCCGCGCCGCCAACCTCGATGACACCCTCGACTTCTTTGTCGACAAGCTGGGACTGGTCGAGGCCTACCGGTATGACAATGACGCCGGTCGCTTCACGCTGGTCTTTCTCAGCGCCCCGGATGATCTGGAAGGCGCCAAGGCGCGGCAGGCACCGCTGGTGGAGATCACCTACAACTGGGACCCCGAGACCTACGATGGGGGGCGCAATTTTGGACACCTGGCGTATCAGGTTGACGATATCTATGCGACCTGCCAGCAGCTCGTCGATAGCGGCGTGACGCTGAACCGGCCACCCCGCGACGGGCGCATGGCGTTCATCCGCTCGCCCGACGGGATCTCGATCGAGTTATTGCAGTCCGGTGACGCACTACCACCGCAGGAACCGTGGCAGTCGATGGAGAATATCGGCGAGTGGTAACGTTCAGCGGCTCAGAAAGGCCAACATCCACCGCGCGACACGGTCTCCCTCGTGCTCGCGCGTCTCAAAGCTCGCCATGCCCTCTGCCACGCGCTCAGCGCCGATCATGTCGTGGCGCAAGTTCATGATCTCTCGGGAGTAGTCCGGTATGAATTCGGGGTGGCCCTGAAAGGTCAGGATGTGCTCTCCGAAGGTCATGCCTGCCACTTCACAGTGTTCATTGCTAGCAATCTGTTGGGCGCCAGGCGGCATGGCCATCACCTGATCTTGGTGTGAGGCGAGCAGACAAAATTGATCACTATCGGCCAGATCGAAAGCGGCCTGGTCAACGTTGTAGCAATTCACGCCCACGCCCCAGCCCTTGTCCGACTTGCCCACCGAACCCCCGAGTGCCTGCGCCACCAGCTGGTGGCCAAAGCAGATACCTATCACTTTGCGCCGGGCGGCGTGGCACTCCCGCACGAAATCTTCGAGCGTACGGATCCAGTCCTTGTTGTCGTAAACGCTGCTCTTGCTACCGGTAATTAAAAAACCGTCCGCTGCCTCAACGCTGTCTGGCAGCTCCCCGGCCTCTGCGTTCCAGGTAGTAAACGTCAGCGCGCTGTCCTCGGCCAACAATAGGCGCTCGAACATATCCGGGTACTCACCGAAGGTTGGCACCCACTCCGGCCTAACGGAGTCGGTGCGCAAGATACCGATGTGCATACTTCTGCTCTCCACAACAACTTTTAGCCCGCGCGAAGCCCGCTGCGGCGCGCCAGCGTACGCCAACTTGGGAATTCTGACAAAGTCATCAAACTGACACAGCCTCGTCACGAAAACGCCACATGCAGCTCCTACATTAGGTGCCATGGCAATACTGTCGACGCTGCACCAATGGGACGCGCGACTGTTGAAGCGGCTCTTTCAACAGGGCCAGCGTCGACGCCCACTGATTCAGCTTTCGAGAGTAGTGTCACACAGTGGGGACGGGTATCTGCAAGTCGCTTTCCCTATTACCGCTTGGTTGCTCGCTTCGCCCGCAGCCTCTGCATATACTGCCGCTCTAGCACTAGCATTCACCATAGAACGAGCGGTCTACCTGATACTCAAGAACGGGCTTCAGCGTCGGCGGCCGCAGGAGATCATCCCAAGCTTCAACGCACTGGTGTCGCCATCGGATCGGTTTAGCTTTCCCTCGGGGCACACCTCGGCAGCATTCTGCCTGGCCACCATGACGGGCATCATCTTTGGCGGCCCCTTCTTAACCCTCTATGGGTGGGCATGCGGTGTTGGGCTGTCACGGGTTTTATTGGGCGCGCATTTCCCGGGCGACATCGTTGCGGGCGCAACGATGGGTAGTGCGATCGCCATGATGGTCGCCTCACAACTCGGCCTGCTCTAGGAAAAGCCACTTGCGCATTCTCTATGGGGTCCAGGCGACGGGACAGGGTCATATCAGCAGAGCCCGCGCCATGGCTCACGCCCTCAAACAACATCCTGATGTTGACGTCACGTGGTTGTTTTCTGGTCGACCGCGAGAGCGCCTGTTTGACATGGAGCCGTTCGGGGACTTCCAGCATCGTGCCGGACTGACCTTTGTCACAGAAGCCGGCCGGCTTCGATACAGAAAGACCATCATGGCCAATCGCTATTGGCAGTTTATTCGTGATGTGCAGCGACTCGACGTCAAGGCGTACGACCTGGTTGTCACCGACTACGAACCCGTTACCGCCTGGGCAGGTAAGCTCAGGCGCCAGCCGGTGCTGGGCATCGGGCATCAATATGCCTTCGGTAAAAACACGCCTGTCGAAGGTCGCTCACTCGCCCAGCACGCCGTGATGTCTTTATTCGCACCAGTAGCGCAGGGGGTCGGGCTACACTGGTCTGATTTTGGGGCCAATATTTTACCGCCAATTCTCGATCTACCCCCCGCACCGACAGCCGCTGCTAACGATTATATTCTGGTGTACTTACCCTTTGAGGATCAGAGCGCAGTCACAAAATGGCTCAACGGATTCTCAGAACATCGCTTCATTCAGTATGCGAGCACACTGCCTAACGACGAACAAGGTAATGTGAAACGTCGTACCGCGAACATCGCAGGCTTCAAGTCGGACCTTGCAAGTGCACGCGGGGTTGTCTGTAATTGCGGCTTCGAACTGATCTCGGAGTGTTTGCATTGGCGCAAACCCGTTCTCACGAAGCCTTTGGCCAAACAAATGGAGCAACTCTCCAACGGCGCGGCGCTGGAGACGCTCGGCTATGCCACCGTCATGCGCCAGATCGACAACGATCTCACCGCCCGCTGGCTGGCCGCACCACCCCCGGCCCCGGGCTTATCTTTTCCCGACGTCAGCGCGACGCTGGCAAGCTGGCTCGCCGATGGCGCGAAGGCGCCGGTCGCCACTCTCGGGGCGGCATTGTGGGGGCAGCCGGCCGCCGTCTGACGCTGGTAGCACTGGTGCTGTCCGGCATCCTGACTTCCGCCGCAGCTGGGGCTGACGCGGGTTATGTCGGCAACGCCGCCTGCGCCGGTTGCCATGAGCAAGCCACTGCCGACTGGGCAGACTCACATCATGATCTGGCCATGCAAAAGGCCACATCTGAGACGGTCCTGGGCGACTTCAACAACGCGACGTTTGATTATTTTGGCGTGACCACGACCTTCAGCCATAAAGGGAGCGCCTTTTTCATCGAGACCGATAACGCCGAGGGTGAGCTGGAAACGTATCCGGTCGAGTATGTTTTTGGGGTTGAGCCCCTGCAGCAATATTTATTACCCCTTGGTAACGGTCGCTTGCAGGCGCTCTCAGTCGCTTGGGATACACGACCCGAAAGCGAAGGCGGGCAACGGTGGTATCACCTCTACCCCGACGAACACATCGCGGCCGGAGACCCACTGCACTGGACGGGCGGATTCTTTAACTGGAATACCAGCTGTGCGGAATGCCACAGCACCGACGTCGAGAAACGCTATGACGCGGTGAACGATCGGTTTAATACCCACTACGAACAGATCGATGTGGGTTGTGAGGCCTGTCACGGGCCGGGCAGCGCGCACCTTGCGCTCGCCGACTCAGGAACACTGTCTCCCGCTCAAACCGGGTTTGAGATGAGCCTTAAGGCGAGAGGCACATGGCAATGGGCTGAAGGCACTGATATCGCGCAACGCAGTGAGCCCCTAACCTCGAACCACCAGATTGATAGCTGCGCGCGCTGTCACGCGCGGCGCGGCACCCTAGGCGAGTACCACCCGGGTAAGGCCCTATTAGATACCCATCGCCTGGCCATCATCGAAGAGCCGCTCTACTGGCCCGATGGGCAGATCCGCGACGAGGTCTATGTTTACGGCTCATTCATTCAGAGCAAGATGCATCAGGCCGGGGTGGCCTGCACTAATTGTCATAACCCGCACAGCAACCAACTGGTTGTCGAGGGCAACGGCGTATGTGCCCAGTGTCATCTGGCCAGTACTTACGATAACCCCACACACCACCGACATCAGATCGCGTCGGCCGGTAGCGCCTGCGTGGACTGCCATATGCCGAGTCAGCTTTATATGGGCGTCGACTCGCGGCGCGATCACAGCATGCGCATCCCGCGGCCAGATCTCTCCATGAGTACGGGGGCGCCCAATGCCTGCAACCAATGCCACACCGACCAGAGTGCGGACTGGGCCTACTCGGCCTTGGTGGATTGGGGTGTGCGCTTTGCAGACCGCAGGAACCACCCCGCACGCGCGTTTCATGCCGCCGGCCGTGGCGATGTGCGCGCCGCACCGGTGCTGTTAGAAACCGCCAACAATGCGAACAACACCGGCATGCTGCGCGCCTCCGCGATTACCCAGCTGGGCCGTCTGCTCCCTGAGCGGCTGATGCCCTCCCTTCCCCTGTGGTTAGAGAGTGACGACCCCCTGATTCGCTTGGCGGCGGCAGAGGCAGCGGGGCAACTACCGCCAGAGCAACAACTCGAGCGCATGCTGCCATTGAGCGAAGATCCGTCGCTGGCGGTGAGAATGGTGGCTGCAGAACAATTGGCAGGGTTGGTTCCGCTAACGACTCCCGTGCCCGACTCGGCAACGCCAGCCTTGCCCGGTCAACCGCCATCCGTTGAGGGGCGACCACAAATGAATGGTCCGTTGGACGCGATCTTCGACGAATACGTACGCGTGCAGTCCCAGCATCTCGATATGCCGTCGGTGCTCACCCAGCTCAGCAGCTTCCAGCAGGCTCGCGGCGATAGCGAAGCGGCCGAGGCACTTCTGGTCTCAGCCCTTGAGAAGAACCCTCAGGCGAGCGCCTCTCGCGTGAATCTGGCAGACCTCTATCGCGCTCAAGGCAAAGAAACCGCCGCGCGCGCAACCTTGGAAAGCGGAATACAGTTCAATAAAGAGGACGCTTCACTCTGGTTCAGCCTTGCGCTCCTGGAGGTGCGAGAGGGCAATGGCGAGGCCGCTCTAGCGGCTTTGGAAAAAGCCGCATCACTGGAAGAGACACCGAGCTATTACCACTACGTTTATGCTGTGGCGCAGCACGACCAAGGGCGGCCGACCGAGGCACTCGCCACCCTCAAAGCCACAAATCGTGCGGCGCCAGGTCAACCGAACGTGCTCGTCGCGCTGGTACAATACAGCCAGCTAGCCGGCGATATGCAGGCAGCCCAGCGCTATCAAACTGAACTTCGCAACACGGCTCTAGCGGCCGGGGTGCAATAGGCAGGCGTCAGTCTGCGGGAGTCAGTTGCAGCGCCACCGTCACAGGAATCACCCGGCTGATGGCGTTGAGGCCCGCGATCTCCTGAAGCGCCGCCACGCCGCCTTCCAATCCAAATTCTGCTGCATTGAGCAGAATGGGCTGAGTAGTGGCCGCGCTCACACCCTGATCCGTCACCGCGACGCTGAGTTGCGCGTTCTTGGTCACTGTCTGGCCATGTAAGTCGATTTGTAATGCCACATCGGTGACCCCGCCCACAGAAAGTGCTGCGACTGCCTCGGCATCCAGTTGCGCGGTAATCACTGCTTCAGGGTAAAGACCCACTTCGAAGAGCATCTTCTTCATCCGCTCGTTGCGGATACCGATATTGGTTTCGACAGAATCCAGCGCCACCCGCACCTCAACCTCGCCTGCGTCGGTCACCGAGCCAGCGAGGGTCTCGAAATGACTGACCTCACCAATCGTGTTGTTCTTAATCGACACAAACCGCACCTGTGACCCGGGCCCGACCTGCCAATCGGCCAGCGCCGTTTGGGATAGCAGTGCTGCCACGGCGCAGGCCAGTGCAAAACGCGTTTTCATGATGTGTGCTCCTTCGTGCGCCTATGCAGCGCTCGGCGTAGATTGCTCACTATACGGGGTCTAAGACACTCTGGACTCAGCGACATCGCATCGTAGCCAGAGTTGCCGCAAGCCACTGCTCCCACCCATCACACTGTAGTGAAAGACGGGGGCTAACGGCGAGTGGAAATGGATATCACCTCAGCTGGCGATGTCGGCTAGATCCCCTTTGGCTTCGAGCCAGGTCTTCCGGTCTCCAGCGCGTTTTTTGGCCAGCAGTAAATCAAACATACTATCGGCGTCGCCGTCTTCATCCAGCACCAGCTGCACCAAACGCCGAGTATCGGGATCCATAGTGGTCTCGCGCAGCTGCGGGGGGTTCATCTCGCCCAACCCTTTAAAGCGTTGCACGGCAGGCTTGGCGCGTTTGTTTTCCGCCTCGAGGCGCTCGAGAATGCCGTTCTTCTCGGATTCATCAAGGGCGTAGTACACCTCTTTACCCACATCAACACGGTAGAGCGGCGGCATGGCGACAAACACGTGTCCGGCCCGCACCAGCGGACGGAAGTGTCGCAAAAACAGCGCGCAGATCAGCGTGGCGATGTGCAGGCCATCGGAGTCCGCATCAGCCAGAATGCAGACCTTGTGATAACGCAGCTGGCTCAGGTCGGTGCTGCCTGGCTCGATCCCCAGCGCCACAGAAATGTTATGCACCTCCTGAGAGGCGAGAATTTCGAGGGCGTCGACCTCCCAAGTGTTCAGGATCTTGCCCCTGAGCGGGAGAATCGCCTGGTATTCGCGATCGCGCGCCTGCTTGGCCGAGCCCCCTGCCGAATCACCTTCCACCAGGAACAGCTCGCCGCGCGTGGGGTCTTCGCTAGAACAATCCGCTAACTTGCCCGGCAGTGCCGGCCCCGACGCAACTTTCTTGCGCACCACTTTTTTGGCAGATCTGAGCCGGCTCTGGGCGCGCTCGATACAGAGCTCGGCGAGCCTTTCTGCGTCAGAGGTGTGTTGGTTAAGCCACAGTCCGAAAGCATCTTTCGCGACGCCCGAGACAAACCCGGCCGCCTCGCGGGAAGAGAGACGTTCTTTTGTCTGACCCGAAAACTGCGGGTCCTGCAACTTCGATGACAGGACAAAACAGCAGCGATCCCATACGTCCTCGGCGGTGAGTTTGACCCCGCGGGGCAGCAGATTGCGCAGCTCGCAGAATTCGCGCAGGGCATCCAGCAAACCCGATCGCAGGCCGTTCACATGGGTGCCACCCTGAGGGGTGGGAATGAGATTCACGTAGGACTCGGCAACCACTTCACCGCCCTCAGGCAGCCATTGAATGGCCCAGTCCACCGCCTCGGTTTCCCCTTCAAAATGCGACCGGAAGGGTGTCTCCGGTATCACGGGGAAATCGATAGTGGCATCCGCCAAATAATCGGAGATGCCATCCTCGTAGTACCACTCGGTTTTTTCTTTCTTTTTCTCGTCGGTGAGAGTGACCTTCAGGCCGGGACACAGGACCGCCTTAGCGCGCAACGCGTGACTCAGCTTGGGCACGGAGAAATTGGCCGAGTCAAAATACTGCGGGTCAGGCTTGAAGCGGATCCCCGTGCCGGTATTGCGCTTGCCACAGCTACCCGTGACCTTCAGATCAGTGGTCTTGTCACCGCCGGAGAACGCCATAGTGTGCACATTCCCGTCTCGGCGAATCGTGACCTCCAGCAATTCTGACAGGGCATTGACTACGGACACGCCCACACCGTGCAGGCCGCCACTGAACTGGTAGCTCTTGTCCGAGAACTTGCCACCGGCGTGCAAGGTGGACAGGATGACCTCAACCCCAGGCAACTTTTGCTCGGGGTGCAGATCGACGGGCATGCCGCGCCCGTCATCGGTCACGCTGACAGCGCCATCGCTGTGCAACACAACGTCGATCTGGCTGCAGTGCCCCGCCAGCGCCTCATCGACCGAGTTGTCGATGACTTCCTGAGCCAGATGATTAGGGCGGGTGGTGTCGGTATACATGCCGGGACGCTTGCGGACCGGCTCCAGACCAGTCAGGACTTCAATAGCGTCAGCGTTGTATTTGGTCATTTTCTAATATAGCTCGTGCAGTACGGTTGGCATTTGCGGAGGCTTACCCCTCGGCAAAAACCAGCCAGAGTAACAATCCCGTTTTTACGCGTAACCCGGTGAGTCTAGGTCAACGGCAAACGTCTCATCGGTGACCCTGAGTACGGCCGTTTCCCACTCGCCTGACTCATGGAGTGTCAGCATACGACATCCCGGCGCCTGAGCGTCCACCTGAAACTCCGCTGAGCCAGGCGCAAATTGAATGCAGGTCGAAGGGACCGTCAGACATTGTACGCCGTGGTAGGCCTGCCCAGAATCCTGATGGACGTGCCCCGAGATCACCACCGCCTTCTCCCCCAGAGGCGCCAGGCGCTGCAGCGCTGCCTGCGCATTTTCAGCGCCAATCTCATCCAGCCATGCGCAGCCCACTGGCATCAGCGGATGATGGGTCGCCACCAGTAAAGGCCTTCCCATTGCATGGGCATAATCAACCGCCTGCTCTAGCGCCTCAATCTCCGAGCCGGCCAGGTAACCCGCTACAGCACCCGGATGCTGGGTGTTCAGCATGAGTATGTCCCAGTGAGGCAACTGCACCGTTCGCTTAAAGTGCGACTTCAGCCAGTGATCGTCCGACCAGACGGCGTCATGGTTACCGGGTAGCCAAAAACTGGGTACGCCGAGCGGCGTTATTGCCGCGTCTAGCCTCGCGTAAGCCTCCTCCGCTTCATCACCGGCCAGGTCCCCAGTCAGCAGTAGCGCATCAATCGGGCCTTGAGCTGCCACTAAACGGCACACCGCGGCGAGAGATCTGTCGGTATCAATGCCAACCAGCTGGCCGCCAACCTCACGCATCAGGTGAGTGTCAGACAGCTGCACCACGCGGCTGGAGGCAGCCGTGTTGACTGTGGCCACGCCACTGAGCGCGTTCATGGTGAGGGTGGATCGGCTTCCGGCAGGACAGCGTCAACTGACCGGCCATTGTTGAGACAAAACTCCAACAGTTCTGCCGCAAAGCGGTTCTGCTGAAACTTCTCGTCTCGCTGCAGCATATCGGGGTTGGGGTACCGGTAACGGGCCTCGAAACGCCGGGAAGTGCTGCAATGCACGACCTCGGCCATTCTGGCATCGTGATAAAGGCGCAGATCGAAACAGCTGTTAGACCCAAAGTGAGACAGCACGCCTTGGTAGCGAAGCCGCATATCCGTGGTGTAGCGGTCGCGCGCCATGACCTCGAGCACCACCGAAACCTCACCTGCCTCAAAAACGCATCGGCTCTCCTGCTCATAGGCGGGAAAGAGGCGCATCAGACGGTGGTAATTGGCATCACACTGGGCGTGCAGATCCGACAGGTCAATGTGATAACCCTTTCTCAGTCTGCTGCGCGGCTGCGCTTGTCTGGTTTTGTCCACCATACCGACAGTGTAGCAAGCCGCTGAGGCCCGGGAACTGCCAAAATGTTGCCGGATTTGACGCCGCAAAAGCCAATGGCAGAGTGGTAGACTCCCGTCCCCTTTATGATTCAGGCCCTGAAAAGCCATGCCAACATTGCCCCTCCCCTCTCGCGCCCTGACCGCCGCCTTCTTGAGCGGCACACTCTGTATTGCGGCGCAGGCCGACACGCTGGTGGACATTTATGAGCTGGCGCTGCAGAACGACGCGCAACTCAAGACGCAGATCGCGCAGTACAACGCCGACATTGAGCTCGAGAAGCTGGCGCTGGCACCGCTTTTGCCTCAGGCGGGTGCTGGCTACTCATTTACGGATTCCGAAAACGACCGCACCAGCCCCAATGTCGTGATTATCGAGCAGGAGGGCCGTCCTCCAATATTCGACACGATTGATGTGACATCGGTCACCGAGACCGAGACCGACGGCTATGACGTGAGCCTGTCACAGACACTATTTGATCTATCCGCCTGGTTTGGTTGGCGCGCAGGCAAGGAGCAGACACAGCAGGCCAAGGCCAATTTGTCTGCGGCGCAACAGGGTCTGATCGTCAGGGTGGTTCAAGCCTACTTTGGCGTGCTGCGCGCGCAAGATAATCTGCGGGCCTCCCAGGCCCAGGAACGCCAGTTCGAACGGCAGCTGGAGCAAAGCCGCCAGAGGTTTGAAGTGGGTCTGATTGCCATTACCGATGTCTATGAAGCCGAGGCCGCGCGCGACCTGGCTCAGGTGAATCGCATCGTTGACGAGAACAATGTGGCGGTCGCCAAGGAAAATCTGTCTGTGCTTACCGGGCAAAGTCCCGGCGCGCTTTACGTTCTGGGCGAGCAATTTGACCCGCGCCCCCCCGAGGGAGACCGCGCTGACTGGGTCGACTTTGCCATGTCGAACAATTACCGCCTTGCCGCGGCGCGATTTGCCGAGGAAGCTGCCAGGCAGAACGCCACCTCTTCGCGGATGGGCCACGCGCCAACTGTAAAGGCCACTTATCGTTACCAGGACAACGAGACCACCGGCAGCATCACGCAGAACCCGGAGAGCACCTTTAACTTCCCGCCCAATTCCGAGCAGACCAACGAGGCCTGGCAAATCCGCTTTGACCTGCCGTTATCAACAGGCGGCGCGATCAGTGCGAACCGCCGACGGGCTGCCGAACAGTTCAATGCGGCCAGAGAGTCGCGGATTAATCTGACCCGCAACACGGTGACGCAAGCGCGGTCTCTGCATATGACTGTGATGTCAGACGTATCGCGCGTAGCGGCACAGAAGCAGTCGATTGTCTCTAGCCAAAGCGCGCTCGACGCCACACAAGCCGGTTACGAGGTGGGCACGCGGAACATCGTTGACGTACTCAATGCACAGAACAAACTGTTCGGTGCGCAGCGGGACTACGCCAACAGTCGCTACGACTACATCATTAATTCTCTTCGCCTGAAAGAAGTTGCCGGCACGCTCTCACCAGAAGACATCGCAACGCTGGAAGGCTTCCTGTTGCCACCAGCCGCGCCGACCGCTTCGGGTAACGAGTAATTACGGCAGGTGGGCGGCCAAGACGGCCCACTGCCGCTCCACAACCCCTTCTTGCGCTAACTGATAGGCGCCGGCGCGCTCACCCATAGCAGCAACCTCCTCCGTGTCGGCCTGCTGACCCAGGCAATCCAAGAGCGCTGTCCCCAGCGTGTTCGCCTCCACCTCTACCGCTGCATTCGCCTCGAACAGATCGCGGTAAATACTAGCGAAATTGAAGGTGTGCGGCCCCGAGAGGATGGGCAGACACCACGCCGCCGCCTCCAGTGGGTTGTGACCGCCATGAGGTATCAGGCTGCCGCCGACAAAGACGGCATCGGCGCATCCGGTCAGTGCACCCAGCCGACCCAACGTGTCGATCACCAGCACATCGTCCTCAAGGGTGAGCGAGATACTGGCGGCGCCCTCCCCTTCACCATGTGTTGCGCCCACACCGGGCTGAAAAGCACTGTGACACACCACCTGATACTGCCGCACCGCGGGCATACCCAAAATACCCGGCACCCGGTCAGGGTGCCGTGGCGCAAGCATCAATAGGGCGTTGGGTTGCTCCGCCTTGAGTTGTGCGAAGACTTCGAGCACGGGTTCTTCCTCACCGGGATGGGTACTGGCCGCGAGCCAGACGGGCCGATCGAAAGCGCCGGCTCCGAATTGCAGTCGCTCCTGCTGATTAGCCTGGCGCAGCGCGCTGCGGTCCAGTGCAAACTTCAAACTGCCGGTCACGATGACCGCCTCCTCGGCGGCGCCCAGCGCGCGCAGCCGACTCGCATCCGACTCGGTTTGCGCGGCAACCGCTGCCAAATGACTCAGCGTTTGCCGCGTTAACCCAGCGACACGGCCGTACCCGCTTGCGGATCGCTCAGACAGCCGCGCATTGAGCAAAATCATGGGCACGCCTCTGGCGGCGGCGTGTGTGAGGAGATTCGGCCAGATTTCCGTTTCAACCAGAGCGCCCACCCTGGGGTGCCAGTGTGTAAGAAAGCGTCTGACCGCCCCGGGGGTATCGAAGGGCGCCCAGCACCACTCCACACGGCCAGCAAATTTCTGCTCTACCTGCTCGGCACCGGTGGGCGTGGTAGATGTCACCAGCACTGTCAGATCAGGTCGATCGGCCAGTAGTAGCTCCAAGAGGGGCGCCATCGCTAGGGTTTCCCCTACCGACACGGCATGTATCCAAACCCGCTCATTCGAGCGCGACGCTCGATGCCGACCATAGAGTCCAAGTCGGTGCCAGAGTTGACTTCGATAACCACTGTGCCGGCGACTGCGCCAGAGCAAGCGGAGCAGTAAAAACGGCACCGCCAGACGCATCACCAGAGAATAAAGTCGGCGGTTGATTGGCAGGGGCCGACGCTTCCGTACGCTCAAGACAATCGTATACTCATAAGCTGATCACGCGGAGCGTATCATGACCCAACCCCAGTCCCAGAGCCCAGCCGACCCCCCGGGGGACAGCGTGCGTGGGTTTCTCCCCGAACACGAGGGGCGGCAACTATACGAGTGGGCGCACCAAGCTGCACCGATCGGACCGCTCCTTGAGATTGGCAGCTACTGTGGGAAATCCACCATTTGGCTGGGGCAAACTGCCAAGGCGCATGGCACCGTTGTATTCGCCCTCGATCATCATCGTGGCTCAGAGGAGCATCAGCCTGGCGAAAGTCACCACGATGAGGCGCTGACCAATACGGCGGGCCAGTTCGACAGCTTTGGCGAATTTCGTCGCAATATTGCGGCGGCTGGCCTCGAAGATACCGTTGTTCCGATTGTTGCCAGCAGTGAGATCGTCGGCCCCCACTGGCAGGGCGGGCTTGGGATGGTTTTCATCGACGGCGGACACAGTCTGGATGCCGCACTGACCGACTATCGCGCCTGGGCGCCTCATCTCCTTCCCGGCGGTATTCTTGCCATCCACGATGTGTTTCCTGATCCGGCAGACGGCGGGCAAGCACCGTTCACTATCTGGCAGCTGGCGACCCAATCTGGATTATTTGAGCCACTGGCTACTCAAGATACCCTGCGGGGCCTCAAGCGCCTTGGGCGCTAGCGCGGTCAATCCCCGAGAACGGGCGAGAGAAACAGTCCACTGGCCGCGGTGTGGTGGGTCAAAGCGTCCACCGCGAGTAATACCGCTCCCGCCGTCCAGGTCGGCTTCTCTTTTGGCCACAGCACCTGCTCAGCGAACTGGTAACCGGTCCACCAGGCGCCGTCACTATCGCGCCACTGTGTGAGCCAGCTGAACAACTCGGCGGCCTGATCACGCTCACCTGCCGCTAACAGCGCCAGGGCCAGCTCACAAGACTCAGCCACAGTCGCCCATGGCTGGTGATTCTCGCAGCGGCAACCGATGCCCGGCTCGACAAACTCTGACCATCTTTTTGCCAGCCGATCTTTGGCCTGCTCACCCACGACCCATCCAGCCAAGATGGGGTAGAACCAATCCATCGCATAGCGGGATTTACTGTCCCAGGTGCGATCGAATCGATCCGGGCAGTGGCGCAGGGCATGCCCAAGTCCGGCCCGCGCACCGCGCCACGCTGAAGACGTCTCTCCGAGTTGGTCCGCGATTAAAATCGCGCACTCCAGCGATTTATAGATCGAGCTGCAGCCAGTCACGAGAGCGTCACCCAACGGGGCACCGCTTGGATCAACGGCCCAATCGATTTCGCCCTCCGGGCTTTGATAGCGCAGCACAAACTCGACCGCTTTTGACACCACAGGGAAGCACCGCGCCAAAAAGTCGGTGTCCCGGGTAATCAAGAAGTGGTGCCAGACACCAGTCGCAATGTAGGCGACATAATTGGTCTCGCGTCGATCAACGTTCAGATCGGCCTCGCCTTCCCGGTAGCAGGCCCACCAGCTGCCGTCCTCGAGTTGCGTCTCGGCCAGCCAGGCATAGGCGCGCTCGGCAGCGCCAACTTCGCCCGCGATGCTGAGCCCCATAGCGGCCTCAGTATGATCCCAGGGATCGGTATGTCCGCCGTCAAACCACGGTATCTCACCCGAGGGGCGCTGGGTGGCGAGCAGAAATTCGACGGTGGGCCGCAACCACTGTGCCGGATAGACCCCGGGGCTCAAGAGTGGTGCATTCATGCGTGGCTCTCCACCGGCGCTACCTGCTGGACTGCCGGCTTAGTAAAGTACAGCACGATGCTTTTACCCATGATGGGATTCAACAGCGCGTCGATGGCCCGGGTGATCCAGGGCCGCTTCATCAAATCCCAGACCAACAGCTGATGATAAAGGCGCACCAGCCAAGGCTCGGGGTCGCTTCGCCAAAAAAGGCACTTTAACCACCAATAGGGCACGTGCAGGGCGTGGGCGCTGCCCCGACCCGTCAGCGCAAAACCCTGCCGCACGACCTCACGGGCCAAATGCGTTGCATCAAAAATGCGGATATGGCCCCCCGGCGTTGTCCGATACCCCTCACTCAACTGCCAGCAGATCCACTCGGGCCACTGTCTGGGCACACTGATACACAGTCGTCCCCCAGGCTTCAGCACTCGCCACAACTCCTCCAGCACCGCCAGATAATTGGGGATATGTTCCAGAATCTCACTGGCGATCGCAGCGTCGACGCTACCATCAGGCAACGGCAAGTTGGTTGCGTCCCCGGCTGCAAAGCTGATCTCGCCACCCGGTGTGTGGGGGGTCATGTCTTCAATCCGCTGGGCCGCGGTGCCCAGATCCTGCTCGGACAGGTCTATACCCAGCGCCTGCACGCCGTCGACGAGGTACGTGGCCAGGGTGTGGCGGCCCTCACCGCAGCCCACATCGAGACAAACGTTCCCCGGCGCAAGCGCGAGTTTGTCGAGATCAACTGTCAACATGCTTCAATACAGGCTCGATACTGCGCGGCCATCTGCTGCGCACAGACTGACCAGCAGAAATGTCGCTCCACGCGCTGCCGCCCCTGATTGCCCAGCGCACTTGCCAACGCCGGATCAGTGA
>JADHQF010000029.1 GCA_016778085.1 Luminiphilus sp.
TTGCTGGGAATTCATCTGGCGATCCATTCGCGAGCGCATGCCCATCGGTGACGCCAGTCAGTGTGATATCGCCTGGCACTGGTTCAAGCCAGGGTTCAAACAGGAAGACCCCGAGCAAACGGCGGTTATGCCGCGGGGGGACGAACGTGAAGCATGACCTGGTCAGCGGGCCGCGTGGTCATGCGCGCAGCGGGTCGCACGGTTTGGCCGGGCTCCAACCACCAGTCGAAGCGGCGCACCAACTCAGCCAAAATCAACACACTTTCCGTCTGCGCAAAACCAGCTCCCACGCAGGTGTGTGGCCCCTGACCAAAGGGAATGTAAGCGCCCTGCACCAGCGTCGCCTCCTGCTCGGGCAGGAATCGCTCGGGTTTGAACGCGTGAGGGTCCGGCCACCACTTACTGTGCCGCTGCAGTGTCCATGGTGCGATCATCACCAGCGCCCCCTTGCGCAGACGCCGGCCACCGACCGTGGCCTCGCGCAATGCCACCCGGGGCATAAAGGTAATCGGTGGGTACAACCGCAACGTCTCTCTGAAAAACGCCTTGGTCAACGGCAACTGGCGGGTATGCTCAAAGCTCACCGGCGCATCCCCTACCACCGCAGCGACCTCTTCGCGCAACCGGGCCAACCAGTGGGGCTGGTCAGCCAACATATAAAACGCCCAGGTCAAAGCGCTGGCGGTGGTCTCGTGGCCCGCCAGAAAAAACACGCCGAGCTGATCGATGAGCTCTTCGCGGGAGAACGGTTCTCCAGTCTCTTGGTCGCGTGCGGCGATAACGCTGCTGGCGATGTCATCAAACGCCTCGGGGTTGTCGAGATGCGAGTCAACCAGCGTGCCCAAATGCCGACGGATCCGCTCGCAGGCAGCCAGCACCTCCGGCGGCTGCGGAATATCACTCCAGGCGGGCTTAAAGATCAGACGCAACACGTCGACCTGCACCGCAGAGCGCTCAAACAGCGTGAAGTCCTCAAACACATCGACGGCCACGCCGCTCTGCAACGGCGTCGAGAACACAGTGCGGCAGATTATGTCCGCCGTGAGGTGACTCATGGCGAGATCGAGGGAGAACGCTTCGCCGGACGCAGCCTTTTCCTCCAGCGTCAGCAGGTGATCATCAACGGCCGCCTTCATCGCGCCAAAGGCATGGCTGATGCGCATGTGCGAGAAGGCAGGATCAATCATCGCGCGCTGCCGCTTCCAGCGCTCACCGTCAGTCACAAAAATGCTGTCGCCAATCAGATGCTCCAGCGCACTGACCATCAGGTCACTTTTGGGGAACACACCCTCGGCGTCGCGCATGATCTCGCGCACGGCGTCGGGCTCGTTGAAGAGCACCGTCGAGCGCCGGGAGTAACCCAGATTGCCGACGTCAAAGTGATAGGCAGCAGCAGGCAGCAGCTCAAGCAGGTTGCCATCCCCCTTCCACAGCACGCGCGCAAGCGCGACCACAGACCACAACGACAGCGGCTTGGGTGGGATATACAGCTCCGGTGCGCTCATCTCACAGTCCCGACTCGATCGATGCAGTATGGAGGGGGGGCCTGATGGTGTCGACCCACACTCTGTTTGAGTGGCTGGTGGGGCTCCACATCGCCACCGGTACGGTCGGGCTGATTGTGGTGTGGATTCCGATCGCCGGAAAAAAAGGTGGCGTACTGCACCGTCGCGCCGGCACCTTATTCGTTCAGTCGATGATCGCCACGGGCTTTACTGCGGTAGCAATCAGTCTCACCACATTGTCTGACCCCACAGGTACTCATCCGCATTTGGCAGCGCACCCGATCTTCGCGGATCCGCTGGCCATTACCAATATCTTTGGCTGGATGATGCTTTACCTCGCCACCCTGACGGTCAACCTCGCCTGGCAGGGTTGGCTCAGTCTGCGCAATGGCCGCGATCACCTGCGCAATCGCGTCTGGCATAACCTGCTCTCTCAGGGGTTGTTAACCGTTGTATCGGCCAACTGTTTTGTACGGGGCGTTGCAGCCGCAGAGCCAATGATGATGGGCATCTCCATGGTCGGGTTCGCCACGGTGGCCACCAATTTATGGTTCATCTATAAGCCACAACCACTGCCGACAGACCGTATCAAGGAACACATCAAGTGCCTCGTCGGCGCCGGCATCTCGGTGTACACGGCATTCTTTGCCTTTGGTGCCGTGCGATTCATTCCTGAGCTAGCGCTGCAACCCGGGCTCTGGGCGGTACCGCTCATTGTGGGTCTGACATTAATCATTTATCACCAGCGCGTCGTCGCCCGGCCGCTGCGAAGCAAGTTGCGGGTCGCATGAGCGCCAAGCACGCCATTGTGATCGGCGCCGGTGCAGGTGGTTTGTCCGCCAGCATAGATCTGGCGCGCGCAGGCTTCCAGGTCACACTCCTTGAACGCGGGAACGCTCCGGGTGGCAAGATGCACACGCGCGCGGTCGATGACCGGGAGGTCGACGGCGGCCCCACTGTCCTGACCATGCGCTCGATCTTCGAGCAACTGTTTGCGGACGCCGGCGCCTGCTTGAATGATCGACTGACGCTGCTGGAGAGTCCGATCATCGCACGCCATGCCTGGAGTCACGGCGGCGTGCTGGACTTGTATCCGGATGCTCAACGCTCCCGCCAGTCCATTGAGGATTTTGCCGGCACAGACAACGCCGCTGGCTTTGAGCGCTTCTATTCGCAGAGTGCACGTATTCATCAGACGCTATCTGAAACGTTCATGACCGCATCAAAGCCCGATCCGGTGACACTGGTGGGTCGCGTATTGCGTCAACACCATCCCAGTTCATTGATGGCGGCTAGACCCGCCCCCAACTTGTGGCGTGCGCTGGGCGGCTTTTTCTCTGATGAGCGACTGCGGCAACTATTCGCCCGGTATGCCACCTATGTGGGCTCCTCACCGCTCAGCACGCCCGCCACGCTGATGCTCATCGCGCACGTCGAGCTCGAAGGCGTTTGGCTGGTGGATGGGGGGATGCATCGACTCGCCGCAGCCATGGCAGACCTGGGCCGGGAACTGGGCATCGACCTCCATCTCAACACCCATGTCAGCGAAGTGCTGGTGAAAGGAGGAAAAGCCTGCGGGGTGCGGCTCGAGGACGGCACTTCCCTGCCTGCTGATGTGGTGGTCTTCAATGGCGACACAAACGCCCTCGCCACCGGACAGCTGGGCGACGAGGCCATGCGGGCCGTCAAACCGCGATCAGTAGAGCAACGCGGGCTCTCTGCGCTGACCTGGTGCATCAAAGGCAGCAGTTCGGGCTTTGGCCTCGATCATCACAACGTCTTTTTCGAATCGGACTACCCGAGCGAGTTCAACACCCTTTTCGAAAAGCGCAATGTTCCCTCGAAACCGACGGTGTATCTCTGCGCCCAGGACCGGGGTCCGAACGGATCGCTGAACGGATCAGAGCGGCTGCTGATGCTGGTCAACGCCCCTGCCGACGGAGATCGGCAGAGCTGGTCCGAGGATGACGTGGCGCGCACCCGGGATAACGCGCTTGCGGTACTGGAGCGATGCGGTCTGGACCTTAGCTTCCGGGATAGCAATTGCGTCAGTACCACCCCTAACGATTGGCATGGCCGATTCCCGGGTAGCGGTGGCTCCCTCTATGGGGGCGCCTCACACGGTATCTGGTCGAGCTTCACCCGACCGGGCGCCCGAAGCCGTCTGAAAGGGTTGTACCTATCGGGGGGAAGCGTCCACCCCGGCCCCGGGGTGCCGATGGCGACGCTGTCAGGCCGACTCGCGGCGAGCGCCGTGGTCCGGGATATCGCCTGAGCGCATCGCGCTCTGCTCCGGCGGTTTCCAGAAATCCTCTAGTGCCTCAATGGTCTCGGCCGTGAGCTCCCAATGGGGCAGACCGAGGCTGGGCGACAGTTGCTTGGCTGCCCATTGGCTGTGCACCTCGGTGAGCTCCGGCAAACGTTCAAAACCGAGGTTAGGGTCCCGATCGTAAAGCACCAAACAGGGCAATTTGAGCCGGCTATAGAGACGTGACACGGCCTGCTCGGTGAACAAATTGAATGTCAAAAACTTGATGGGCGCATAGTGCGCACCGGGTTGACTCGTCGTCTCCAGCGCATAACGCACCATATGCTCAGGCGTTGTGCCGACAAATGCCTGGCCGAGGAACCAACGAATACTCGGTTTACTGGTTAACAGACGAAATAGCGGTCGACCGACCAAAGGCGAAGAAAGCAAACGATCCACGCGTGAACCGTTCGGCGCCGTGGGTGGCACACGTATCCCCATACCGGTGGGTGAAATCAGCGACAGGCTGCGCACCTTAGTACCCTGCTCCAGAATCGCCCGCGCCATGAACTCGCCAGTGAGGGACAGCGCCACCACATCTGCAGGTTGCTCAAGGCTCTCTAGCCACTCCGCTAACCACCGTGCATAAAGGCTTGAGCTGTAGGCCACATCGGGTCGATCCGAGATGCCAAAGCCGGGCAGGTCCGGGACCCACACCGGACGCTTGTCTCGGTAATGCTCAAACAGGGGACGCATTTCCATCGCACTGGGCGCGGCGTTGATGCTATGCAGCAGCACCAATGGTGCCCCCTCAGTGACCTCTCCCCGATAGCCCCGGAGAGTCACGCCCCCATTGAGTGAAAAGGCGAATTGTTCCGCGTCCAAAGCGGGCATCAGTGGCTTGGCCATGTTATAAATATCAATGAAAGTTGACATGCAGATAGTATAGTTTGTTTGACATGTGTACGGGTAGTCCTTGATTCACACTTTCTCGGTCGGATCGCAGGACGATTCGCGCAGTAGCAACAGGGGGCATGCATGAGTACCGCTTATCCGTTTACCGCTATCGTCGGTCAGGACGACATGAAGCGCGCGTTGACCATCGCCGCTGTCGATCCGGGCATCGGCGGGGTGCTGGTACTCGGTGAGCGCGGCACCGGCAAATCGACGACGATCCGGGCACTCGCCGCCCTCCTCCCTAAAATCGATGTGGTAGCCGGCTGCTCATATCAATGCGACCCACTGGCGCCGCGGCCCGGACTCTGCACCCAGTGCGGCAAACCCTCGGCTACCCCGGACGCCAAGGCCATCACCATTCCCGTGGTCGATCTGCCACTGGGCTCAACCGAAGATCGCGTCGTCGGCGCTTTGGATATTGAGCGCGCACTTGTTAACGGCGAGAAAGCGTTTCAACCCGGTCTCTTGGCACAAGCGAATCGTGGCTTCCTGTATGTCGACGAAGTGAATCTGCTGGAGGACCACATCGTGGACGCGCTCCTCGATGTCGCTGCTTCCGGAGAGAACGTCGTTGAGCGGGAGGGGCTGAGTTTGCGACACCCTGCGCAGTTTGTGTTGGTCGGCAGCGGCAACCCCGAAGAGGGAGAGCTCCGCCCACAGCTTCAGGATCGGTTCGGCCTCTCGGTCGACGTGCGAACGCCTCGCGATGTACCCACCCGAGTCGAGATCATTCGTCTGCGAGAAGCGTTCGATCACGACCGCACTGCCTTTCGCAAAAAATGGGCGCGAAAAGAAAGTGCACTGCGGCGAAAGATTCAGGTCGCACGTGATCAGCTCGACGATGTCGACACCCCTGCCGTGCTGCTGGAAACCGCGGCCAAGCTCTGCTTGGCACTGGGCACAGACGGCCTTCGAGGTGAGCTCACTTTGGTACGCAGCGCTCGAGCACTGGCGGCACTGGAGGGCAAGTCAGCGGCGACATTGAAGCACCTGCGCGCCATGGCGCCTTCCGTGTTGCGTCATCGATTACGGCGTGACCCGCTGGATGAGTCCAGTGCAGATATCCGGGTAGAGCGGGTCATTGCAGAGCTGTTCCAAGAGTCTGTTGACGATGGTGGCAACTGAAACAATCTCCCCCTGGACGGATGCTGAGTGGGCCGCGGCGCTGATTGCACTGACCGGCGAAACGCTCGGCGGCGTCCATCTGCGATCTCCGCCGGGTCCAGTGCGTGACTACTGGCTGAAGCGCGTCAAACAGCTCTCCGGGCAGGACCCTATTCGCAAAATCCCCGCCAATATTCCGGAAGGTCGGCTGCTAGGCGGCATAGATCTGGGGGCGACGCTGCAACACGGCAAGCCCATCGCTGAAACCGGCATGCTCGGAGAATGTCACGGGCATATTGTCATCGCGGCGATGGCGGAGCGTTTGCCTCGCAATACCGTGCACCACTTGTGTACCGCCCTCGACCACGGTGCCATCACCTTGGCACGGGACGGCATCGAAGCCGAGACACCGGCGCGTATTGCACTCATTGCCACCGATGAGGGCACAGAAGACGAGAGCGCCCACGCAGCCCTAATCGATCGGCTTGGCATCCTCTTAGATATGACGACGCTGGGAATCCACGATGTCGACGACGAGATCTTTCGCCGCCGTGACGTTGAACGCGCGATCAATGCGCTCGCCCGCGTGACCATAAGCGAGGAGCACCTCACGGCACTGGCGACGCTCACCGCATCTCTGGGCATTGATTCGCCGCGCCCTACCCTAGCTGCCGCGAAGGTGGCGCGCGCTTCCGCGGCACTCCGACAATCTGAAGTCGTGAAAGAAGAAGACGTGGCGCGCGCGTTACGGCTCTGCCTGATTCCGCGGGCGCAGCAACTTCCGGAGATGGCCGAACCGCCACCAGAGCCCGAGCCCGAACCGGAGCAGACAGACGACGCCGAGCCGCCACCGATGGCGGAGCAGCCACCCCCCGATGAAGACCGCCTGCTCGAGGCAGCGCTGGCACAACTCCCTGCAGGATTGCTGGAACAGCTACAAACCCGATCCGCGCGACTTCGTCAAAGCAGCACCGGCAGCGCTGGCGACCAGCACCGACATCAGAACCGGGGTCGGCCCACCGGTGTATTTCGTGGTGATCATCGGCGCGGTGGCCGGGTCAATATTCTTGCAACGCTGCGTGCCGCCGCGCCCTGGCAACCGCTGCGGCGGCAGGAGCAAACCGAGCGCGATAATGAGACACCGCCGCGTCACCTGCAAATTCGACGGGACGATATTCACCTGACACGGTTTCAGCAACGCAGAGAAACCCTGACCCTGTTTGTGGTCGACGCGTCAGGCTCAGCTGCATTGCAACGGCTGGCGGAGGCTAAGGGCGCCGTCGAGCTGTTACTCGCCGACTGTTATGTGCGCCGGGACCAAGTTGCGCTGATCGCCTTCCGCGATGAGCAGGCCGAACTTCTGTTACCGCCAACACGGTCATTAGTGCGCGCCAAAAAAACCTTGGCAGCGCTGCCAGGAGGTGGCGCCACGCCCATGGCCGCGGCATTAGACCTCACCCGCGACATGGCTGAACGCGCCGGCAAACAGGGCACCACCATGCAGTACATCATCCTCACCGATGGCGCAGCCAATGTGGCCCGAGACGGGACCCGCAACCGCGAGGCCGGCACCGCCGACGCGCTCGCTGCAGCACGGATGCTGGCGCTGAGCCCCTCCAACGGACTGGTGATCGATACCGCGCAGCGGCCACAACCTCGGGCCAGAGAGCTTGCCGACACCCTGCGTGGCACCTACCTCGCGCTACCTCAGGCTGACGCACAGACGCTGAACCGCGCCATCCGCGCTGCCACCCCATGACCTCGCAGACTGCGTGGCGCGCGGTGGCTGAATTTTGGCCGCGGGCAGAGACCAGCCGCTTCGTGCAGGTAGGCAAGATTGATTTCCATGTGCAGGTTAGCGGCGCGGGCGAGGATGTGCTCCTACTCCATGGCGCCGGCGCCTCCGCGCACTCCTTTGCCGGCCTCGCGGCCAGGCTGAGCGAACGCCATCGTGTCATTGCACCCGACTTGCCGGGTCAGGGCTTTACAACATTACTGCCTCTCGAAGAGGTGGGCCTCGTCCCGTTTGCCACCTACTTAGGTGAGCTGATGCAGCTTCTGGAGGCGACGCCTCGCTGGATCATCGGGCACTCTGCAGGTGCGGCCCTTGGCGCCCAATATGCGCTGAATGCCGACAAACTGCCTGAGGGGATGCTCTGCATCAACGCTGCGTTCAATCCGTTTGGCTCGCTAGCAGCACCTCTATTTAGCAAGACGGCAAAATGGTTTGCCCGCAGCCATTGGTTGCCCCGAGTACTGGCCTCCCCCAGCCTGCGTTGGCGAGCCACCGGGTCAATGCTGGCGGATACCGGCTCAGCGGTCGATCCGCTCATGGGCCGCTGCTATGACACCTTGCTTGGAAACCCCGATCACATTGCGGGCACCCTCAGAATGATGGCGGGATGGGATCTTCCTCCTTTGTTGCGATGTCTGCCCTCTTTGCAGATGCCGGTGTGGCTGGCCGCCGCCGAGGGTGACCGCACGATCCCTCCTGAACGCAGCACCTCGGTGGCAAATGATTTACCCCTCGCTCGCGCAGTGCGTATCCCTGGTCTCGGGCACCTTGCCCATGAGGAGAATCCCGAGATCTTCGAAGAGCTTTTCCAAGAAATGCGGACTAAAACCGCGGCCTAACTGCGCCATCACAGGCTAAAAAGAAGGCTGTGCACCCCCCACCAGCACTGCTACACTGTCTAATATAACTGACAGTTTAAGTGTCTTTTTAATATGAATATCGCGGAATCTGCGTTTCGTTCATTGGAGACGACTGACCACCGACCCACGGCAATCGTGATTGGTACCGGGTTTGGCGGTCTTTCGGCTGCCATCCGCCTCGGGGCCAAGGGCTACCGGGTCCACATGCTCGAAAAGCTGGACGCGCCGGGTGGGCGTGCCTATGTATACCATCAGGACGGCTTCACCTTCGACGCCGGACCGACGATTGTCACGGCGCCCTTCTTACTGGAAGAGCTATGGGCCATTTGCGGCAAGCGCTTTGCCGATGACGTTGAACTCAAACCCATGGATCCGTTTTTCCGGCTCCGTTTTGACGACGGCCGCATCTTTGACTACTCAGGTGACAAGGCACGCAACATTGAACAAATCAAAAACTACAATGAAGCCGATGCCGAGGGCTACGAGCGCTACCTGAAAGCCAGCGAGGAGCGTTACAAAGTCGGTTTCGAAGGCTTGGTCGATAAGCCCTTCGATTCATTGCTCGCACTATTTAAGTTCATGCCACAGCTCATTCGGCTCCGGGCCGATCGCAGCGTCTACAAACTGGTGTCGCGCTACATACGTGATCCACAGCTCCGTATGACGATGAGTTTTCACCCGCTACTGATCGGCGGCAATCCCTTTTCGGTCACCAGCGTCTACACCCTGATCTCATTTTTGGAGCAGCGTTTCGGCGTGTGGTCCGCCATGGGCGGCACCGGCAGTATCGTCAAAGGCATGGCCGGGCTGATTGAAGGCCAGGGCGGCAAGATCGAGTGCAATGCTGAAGTGGAAGAGATTCTCGTCGACAAGGGAGCCGTGCGTGGCGTGCGACTGGCAGATGGCCGAACACTGCATAGCGATCTCGTGGTCTCCAACGCGGATGCGGCCTGGACATACCGACACCTGATTAAAGCGGAACATCGGAAACGATGGACGGATCGCAAAATCGACCGCTCACATTTCTCAAATGGACTGTTCGTCTGGTACTTCGGCACCAAGGGACAATACCCCGACGTACCCCACCATTCCGTGATTCTGGGACCACGCTATAAAGGCCTACTGGACGATATCTTCAAGCGCAAAGTGCTGGCCGATGACTTCAGCCTTTACCTGCACAGACCCACAGAGACCGACCCCTCGCTTGCGCCAGAGGGCTGCGACACATTTTATGCGTTGGCGCCGGTACCGCATCTTGATGCGGATGTGGACTGGCCCACCTATGCCGAGACGTTCAAAGAACGGATCTGCCAGCGACTGGAAGAGACCATGCTACCCGGCCTGCGTGATCGCATCGTCACATCCCGACTGCTCACACCGCAGGACTTCCATGACCGGCTGAACTCGGTCAAAGGAGCCGCCTTTGGCTATGAGCCACGGATTACACAGAGCGCCTGGTTCAGACCGCACAACCGCAGCGAAGACATCAAGGGCTTGCACCTTGTCGGCGCGGGAACCCATCCCGGTGCCGGCATGCCCGCGGTGATCTCTTCCGCCAAGGTGATCGACCAATTGATTCCTGCAGCAGTGACCCACCGTGCGTAACGACCATCAGATCATGACGCCCCATACCGACATGAGCGAATGTCGGCGGTTGCTGTCGCATGGCTCCAAGTCCTTTTACATCGCCTCTCATTTCCTTCCGCGAGCACTCCGCGAATCGGCGTCCGGACTCTACGCGTTCTGTCGTATCGCTGACGATTTGGTGGATCTCGGTGAAGACCCGCGACAAGCGCTTGTCACACTTCATCAGCGACTCGATCAGATCTACGACGGTCGGCCAGACAATCACCCGATCGACCGGGTGCTCAGCCAGATCGTGATCGACCATAAATTACCGAGGGGACTACTCGACGCCCTGCTTGAGGGATTTGAGTGGGACACCGAGGGACGGGAATACCATACGCTGGCAGAAATCTGCGACTACGGCGCCCGTGTCGCAGGCACCGTCGGCGTCATGATGGCGGTTCTCATGGGGGTCAAAGACCATGCGACGCTGGCCCGCGCCGCTGATTTGGGCGTGGCCATGCAACTGACCAATATCTGCCGCGATGTGGGCGAGGACGCTCGCGCCGGACGGCTTTACCTGCCGCGTGATCTGATGCGGGAAGCCGGCATGGATGCCGAGGCATTTCTCCGCAACCCGGTGCCCAGCCCTCAACTCACCCAAGTGCTAAAAAAGCTTCTCGCGGAAGCCGAGCGACGCTATCAATTGGCCGATGAGGGAATCCGACAACTGCCTCGCAGTTGCCGGCCCGGCATTTTGGCCGCCCGCCGCCTCTACGCCGAGATAGGCCATACCGTTGTACACAACAATTACGACTCGATTAGCCAACGCGCGATAGTGTCCCGTGCACGTAAAATCCAGATCCTGATTGGTTTGATTCGCGGGCCCGCCGCGGCACCAGAATGTATGCAGGAACCCTGCGCAGCAGAAAATCAGTTTTTAATCGACGCTATTCCTCACACCGAAGACTGGCAGCGCCCGAACCAGCCACGGCAGTTCTCCGCCAAGGCGGAGTGGATGCTTGAGCTGTTTATGGTGATGAAAGAGCGTGACGAGATGGCCATACACGCCCAGTCCCAGGAGCCGGACTGACTGCCTCAACCCTTTCGCGGCATTCTGAACGGCAGCAAAAACTGAACCCACGGCCGACAAAAGCGGTGCAGGTCGAGACTCTCGTGCATGAATTGCCCACCCCCCACCTGGATCTCGGAGCGGGTATAGAAGGGTGTGTCCTCCAGCGTTTTCACGCGACCTGCTTGATGGGGTAAGCGGGCGGGGCGCGCCACGCGCCATATCGGCCCGCGGGGAAGCTGCTGAAGATCGGGGGAAGGCGTGCGAGCCATGGCGCCTGATCGATCCACAGAGAGCGACAGCCTTTTTTCACCGCCACCGCTCAACTGCGCGTCGTAATGAATCTGACAGTCCCCCTCCGCGTCATGCCCTCTGCACCAGTTCCAAGAAGCAAAGCCCGTCTCGATGGGACGCGACCCGTAGTTGGAATCAACGTAAGCCGCCCCACTCCACTGCAAGCCCGGTCGCTCCAGCGCCACCTTGATCCCGGCAATGGGCGCGATAGGCCACCACCAATGCTCACCGACGCCGTCCAGCTCAAAGCACTCCTGTGAGGGGCGATCAAAAGAGATGGAGACCCGGCCCGCCACGCGCTGCCCAAATGGCGTGGCGCGCTCCTGGATATCGACCTCCAATCCTGAGTCAGAAGTTCGCAACGCACTCGGCCCAATATCAAGTACCTGTGGCGACTGCCGCAATGCTGTCTCGCCCCGCTCCGTCATACACCATCTCGACTGGCTAGGCCCATACAGAATGACGTTAAGGCTGACGTGATTCGCTGCCTGACCCCGCCCGCGATGCCGCGCCCTGTAGTAATAAGGCGAGAAAACACTGCCAATGAAAGCGATGATCGTGATGCCAAACTGCCCACAGTCACTAAAACCATCGACATACCACCAGCGATACCCCGCCTCTGGCACTGGGCGCTCAAACCCCAACCCACACTGCGCCAACCCGGCTTCAGCCGGGGTGGCGGACCGCATCGTCAAAGCTGAGCTCATAGGGGTTGCGCCAACACACCGAGTGGCGTAGTTTGTCAGGTAAATATAACATTTAACACTGTCATTTTTATTTGACGGTAAGAGGAGGGCTGCCCATGCACGACCCGCTACTCGACTGCGAGGAAGATATCCGCGATTTCCTTGCAGAACACACCACCACACAGTGCCCACCACTCCTGGCGCAGGCCATGGAGTATGCCGTATTCCCCGGGGGCGCAAGGGTTCGGCCACAGCTCTGCATGGCGGTGGCCCTGGCCAATAACAGTAGCGATCGACCCCTAGCTGCGGCAGCGGCTACCGCGGTCGAATTCTTGCACTGCGCATCACTGGTTCATGATGACCTGCCCTGCTTTGACGACGCCACCGAGCGACGCGGTAAACCGTCAGTGCACGCGAAATTTGGCGAGCGCATTGCGGTTTTGACAGGCGATGCGCTTATCGTGGCTGCGTTTCAGACGCTGGCCGTACACGCTATTCATAACGTGCGCGCGGAGCGCGTGCCGCTGGTGCTATCGATTCTCGCCCGCGGCGTCGGCGCACCCCACGGGATTGCCGCCGGGCAGGCTTGGGAGTGCGAGCCCAGTGTCGATGTGGCGCGTTATCACCGCGCCAAGACCGGCGCACTCTTTATTGCTGCGACTTGCGCGGGCGCGGCCTCAGCAGGTGTGGACCCCGGCCCCTGGGTGAATCTGGGCGCCTGTATTGGCGAGGCATTCCAAGTTGCTGACGACATCAAAGACGCCACAGGCAATGCCGAGGCACTCGGTAAACCCGTCGGCATTGATGCCAAGTTAGGCCGCCCTAACGCGGTTCAGGAACACGGGCTTGATGGTGCCGCCGATCGGCTGAAATCACTGATGGAAGAAGGACTGGAAAGCGTGCCCTACTGCTCCGGTCGCGAGAGCCTCGTGCGGTTGGTCCGCGCGCAGTCCGAACGCTTCATACCCGAAAAAATGGGGCGCTCTGCGGCCTGATCGATGCTGGCCGACCCCAATACCTGGCCCGACCAGCAACCCGCTCCCTCTGACTGGCGCTGCCGATGGCGGCTGTTTCGGAATCGTCTGCTCGCCGACAGCAAGTTCCAGCGCTGGGCCGCGAGAACGCCACTCATTCGGCGGATCGCAAGCAGAAAAGCTGTTGAATTACATCATCTTACAGCAGGGTTCGTTTACACACAGACGCTGACGGCCGTCGTGCAGAGTAACCTTCTGGCGGTATTGCAGGGCAGAATAGAGTCCACCAAGTCAGTAGCCGCCATGTGCGGACTGACCACCCCGGCCGCACACACCTTACTGACCGCCGCACAAGCGCTGGATCTCACCGAGGAAGTCTCGCGGGGCTATTGGATGGTCGGCGAGCTCGGTGCCTCGGTACTGGGTAACCCCGCAGTGCAGGACATGGTCAAACACCACGCCGTGCTGTACCGCGACTTAGCTGATCCACTGGCCCTTCTCCGCCACCGCGACAGCACCGGCCTGCGGGACTACTGGAGCTATGTCCCGGGGGGCAACAACCCCGACGACGGTCATCGTGAGTACAGCCAGTTGATGAGCAGCTCGCTGGCGCTGATATCAGACCATATTCTGGAGACCTACCCGCTCGGAGATTATCGCGGTCTTGTCGACGTCGCCGGTGGGACCGGCCACTTCGCGCGCATGGTGAAAAAACGCTACCCCGATATCGATGCCATGGTGCTGGACCTGCCCGAGGTCGTGTCTGAGGCCAAAAGACAGTTTCCTCAGACCGATATCCGTTTCGTGGCGACCGACATGTTCCGCTCTCCACTGCCACCAGATACCGAATGTTTTTCGCTGGTCCGAGTGCTCCATGATCACGACGACGAGCCCGTGGTGGCGTTGCTCACCCGCCTGCATTCGGCGCTGAAGCCTGGCGGACACCTGTTGATCGCCGAGCCCATGGCCGGCACTGCGGGTGCTGAGCCGATCGGCGATACCTATTTCAGCTTCTATTTATGGGCCATGGGAAGTGGCCGCCCCCGCACTGCCAAGGAACTGAAAGCCATGTGCCTGGCGGCGGGTTTTAGCGGTATCCGCGAGTTCAAAACCCCAATTCCGGCCCTGACACGGATTTTGGTAGCCGAAAAAGCGGCCACCATCGTATAAAAAATATTTGTATGTATTATTTGACAGTTTTACGTGTTAATTTAGAATGACAGTAGAGCTGTATCGCCGCCATCACGCCCCAAAAAGGTGCTTGGCGGTTGCACAAAAGTAATAAGAGAGCACCGCCATGGGAACAATGTCCACTGCGGTGGTTTTCGAGCAACCCGGGGAAATGGCTATACGCCCCGTTCAGTTGCCCGAGCCCCACAGTACAGATTGCCTAGTCGAGGTCAGTTGGACCGGCATCAGCACCGGCACCGAGAGGTTGCTGTGGGATGGGCGTATGCCGCCCTTCCCGGGGTTGGCGTACCCGCTTGTGCCCGGCTATGAGACTGTGGGCACCGTGATTGAGTCCGGCAAAAACACAAATTTGGAAGCCGGTCAGCGTGTTTTTGTGCCGGGAAGCAGAGGCTTCACCGATGTGCACGGCCTATTTGGTGGTGCCGCGCAGACGCTGGTTGTACCCGCCGATCGCCTGATATCACTGCCCTCAGAGATGGACTCAACGGGTGTGTTGCTGGCGCTCGCTGCCACAGCATGTCACGCCTTGGGGCGCATGGAAGATCTTGGGCCGCCTGAGCTGATCATTGGTCATGGCGCCCTGGGGCGTTTGATTGCCCGCGTCGCAAAGGCCCGGTACGACGCGACCCCTGTGGTTTGGGAAACCGCCGCCGAGCGTCGCGAAGGCAACCACAGCTACACCGTGATTGACCCGAAAGAGGATGACCGCCGCGACTACCGGCGCGTCTGTGATGTCAGCGGTGCCAATCTCATCGTTGATCAAGCCGTGCACCATCTTGCTAAGGGCGCCACGGTGCTCCTCGCAGGCTTTTACGCCGCACCGATTCAATTCAATTTCCCGGCCGCGTTCATGCGCGAGATCGACTTACGCATCAGCGCCGAATGGCAGCCGGAAGATATGCAAACCGCTCTCGATCTGATCTCAGGGGGAGATCTGTCACTGAGCGGCATCATCACCCATGACCAACCCTATGACAGCGCTGAAACCGCCTACCAACAGGCGTTTTCTGATCCCCGCTGCCTGAAGATGGTCCTCGACTGGAGAGACGCATGAACGCACCGGAGAGTGCCAAGCTATATGACCCGGGTTTGGAATCCACTGGGGAGAGAGCCGATTTACTGGCCTCCTCCGGAGACGATGCACCCAAAACCCAGATCATTGCGATCTACGGTAAGGGCGGTATCGGCAAGAGCTTCACGCTAGCCAACCTCTCTTACATGATGGCCCAGCAGGGTAAGAAAGTATTGCTGATCGGCTGCGATCCCAAGAGCGACACCACTTCACTGCTCTTTGGCGGCAAAGCCTGCCCCACCATTATCGAAACCGCCTCTGCCAAGAAAGCGGCGGGCGACGAAGTGTCTGTGGGGGACGTCTGCTTCAAACGCGACGGTGTATTCGCCATGGAACTGGGTGGCCCTGAAGTCGGCCGGGGCTGCGGTGGCCGCGGCATCATCCACGGCTTTGAAACGCTAGAAAAACTGGGCTTCCACGACTGGGATTTCGATTACGTATTGCTCGACTTCCTGGGCGACGTGGTCTGCGGCGGCTTCGGCTTACCGATCGCACGCGACATGTGCCAGAAAGTGATCGTGGTGGCCTCGAATGACCTACAGTCACTGTATGTCGCCAACAACGTCTGCTCCGCGGTCGAATACTTCCGCAAGCTGGGCGGCAACGTGGGCGTCGCCGGGATGGTCACCAACAAAGACGATGGCGCCGGGCAGGCCCAGGCCTTCTGTAAGGCTGTCGGCATTCCCGAACTCGCCTCAATTCCGGCCAACGACGATATCCGTCGAAAAAGCGCTTCCTACGAAATTATCGGACGCCCCGAAAGTGAGTGGGGCTCACTCTTTAGCGAGCTCGCCACCAATGTGGGCGAGGCCCCACCTCATAAACCGACGCCGCTCACGCAGGACGGATTGCTGGAGCTATTCGATGGCGACACTGTTGGCCGCGACGTGGTGTTACAGCCCGCGAGCCTCGAAGATCTCTGCAACGTCGAGCACCTAAACAAGCCCTCTCTGGAAGTCATTTATGACACCGTCTGACGCCGTCATCGCCGTTGATAACGAGAGCACCGCGCAGGCGGCCGGCTGCCATGCGGGCGAAGAGGTGATGCGCGATGCAGCCACGAAAGCGGGCAAAAGTGCCCAGCTGGAGCAATATGACAAGGATTATCCCAAGGGCCCCCATGATCAACCGCAAAGCATGTGTCCCGCGTTCGGCTCGCTGCGAGTCGGGCTGCGCATGCGTCGCACGGCTACCGTTCTGTCGGGTTCGGCCTGTTGCGTGTATGGATTGACCTTTACCTCACACTTCTACGGTGCCAAGCGCACGGTCGGCTATGTGCCCTTTGACTCCGAGTCACTGGTCACGGGCAAGCTGTTTGAGGATATCCGTGAAGCCGTCCATGAACTGGCTAACCCCGACGAATACGACGCCGTGGTAGTGATCAATCTCTGCGTGCCTACTGCATCTGGAGTGCCCCTGGATCTGCTGCCCGATGAGATCGACGGTGTGCGGATCATAGGTATTGATGTACCCGGCTTTGGCGTACCAACTCATGCGGAAGCCAAGGATGTGCTCGCAGGCGCCATGCTGGCTTATGCACGGAAGGAGGTCCAGGCTGGGCCCGTGGCACGCCCCCTCGGTCTTGAGGCGAAAACGAAAGAACCCACTGTCGCTTTAGTAGGCGAAATCTTCCCGGTCGACGCCATCACCATTGGCCGCATGCTGCAGCCCATGGGCGTGAAGGCCGGCCCGGTCATTCCGACCCGGGAATGGCGCGAGCTCTATGCGGCACTGGATTGCAATGCCGTGGCCATGCTGCACCCGTTTTATGCCGCCACCGCGCGCGAGTTCAAGGCCGCAGGGCGTCCGCTACTGGGTTCTGCACCCGTGGGTGTTGAGGGGACACGGGACTGGCTGACGCATCTGGGCGATGTACTGAATCTACCTAAAAAGCAGATTGATCAGGCAGTTAACGCGCAGCTCTCTGCCATTCGCGGCGTGCTGGAGGCCAACCCCATCGACGCGCGCATTACCCTCTCGGGCTACGA
>JADHQF010000030.1 GCA_016778085.1 Luminiphilus sp.
ACGGAGCAAGAACAAAAGGGGGCGTAGTGTACACGCCCGAAAAGGGGCGCTCAATTGGCACAAACTTCGCCGATTAGGCGTCGATCACGCGGGCAATGTCGTCATCCGTGACGTTTTCAGCCACTACTGCCTCACCCAAATGAGAAAGCACAATATAGCGAACTTTTCCGCCGCTCACTTTCTTGTCACTGCCCATGGCCTCTAACATCGCCTGAGGTGTGATATCCGCCGGGGGCGAGACCGGTAAACCTACCGCCAGATTGAACGCCGTCAGCTGGTCTACCACTTTTGAATCGAGCGCGCCGCGGAGCACTGACAGCCGAGTGGCCAACACCATACCTGCGGCCACCGCCTCTCCGTGGAGCCAGTCACCATAGCCCTGAATCCGCTCGATGGCGTGGCCGAAGGTGTGCCCGAAATTCAGATGCGCGCGCACCCCACCCTCGCGCTCATCGGCTGCCACGACGGCTGCCTTGATCGCGCAGCTGCGCTCGATCGCAAACGCCAGTGCCGCTGCATCCCGGCTCTTCAGTGCCTCGGCGTTATCGATGAGCCAGGCAAAAAATTCGGCATCGCGGATGAGACCATACTTAATGATCTCAGCCAGCCCTGCCGCATATTCTCTGGCGGGCAAGGTGGCGAGCGTATCGAGATCGATCACCACTAGCTGCGGTTGATGAAAGGCGCCGATGAGATTTTTACCCATCGCGTGATTCACGCCCGTCTTCCCACCCACGGAAGAATCCACCTGGGCCAATAGCGTAGTCGGCAGCTGCACAAAATCCGCGCCGCGCAAAAAGCAGGCAGCTGCAAAGCCCGTCATGTCACCCACCACACCGCCGCCGAGAGCGACAAACAGGCTGCCTCGCTCGTGCCTATCGGCCAGCGCCGCATCGAGTATGTGTTGAATGGACACCATATCTTTGTGGGGCTCACCCGCCGGTAACACCACCTCGGTCAGTTGGCCGGCGCCGGCAAGCGCTGCTTTAACCGCCTCACCGTAAATCGGGCCTACCTGATCATCCGTCACCAGGATCACGCCCCTCCCCTCGACCAAGGGCTGCCAGATCGATACATCCGCAATCAGCCCGCGACCAATGTGGATCGGATAGCTACGGTCCGCCACAACCGAGGCGAGATCAACATGAAGTGTGTGCAGCAGCTCTGGCATGGAAATGGGATTCCGGGTCAGTTATTCACCATCGTGACGGGGTATCAAGCCGCGCTCACCCAATACCGCCTCAATCTGCCGGGCTACTTTGCGCGCGTTGCCGCCACCAGCCGAGATGATGACATCTGCCAGCGCCCTGTAAAGCGGCTCGCGTTCCGCCATCAGCTGTTTCAGGGTCTCCTCGCGGTCTCCCTGCTGAAGCAGTGGCCGTCCCTCGCCGGATCCAGTCCTTTTCAGCTGTTGCGCCACAGACACGTTAAGAAAGACGACCACGCCTGCGCGCGTCATCATTTCCCGGTTTTCCGCAGCCAGTATCACACCGCCGCCGGTGGCAACCACCGCTCCCGGATGCTCAACAAGATCCTTGAGCACCGTCGTCTCGCGTCGGCGAAACCCCTCCTCACCTTCGACATCAAAGATCCAGGGGATATCGGCGCCTGCCCGGGATTCGATTTCGGCATCAGAGTCGATGAAGGGACAACCCAGTATATCTGACAGATGCCTGCCAACCGTGGACTTGCCCGACCCCATAGGCCCAACCAGAAAAATCCGAAGACCCTCGGCGTCGTCACTCATGGCTCAGTCCGTCAGTTCACCAGCGCTTCAGAGAGGATTCTAGGCGTAATAAAAATGAGTGTCTCGGTTTTCTGCTGGGAGTTGGCAGTGCTCTTGAACAGATTCCCAAGATAGGGAATGTCTCCTAGGAGAGGCACCTTCTCGACCTTCACCAATTCTTCGTTTTTAAATACCCCACCCAGCACAACTGTCTCGCCGTTGCCCACCAGCACTTGAGTCATTAGCTCGGTGGTATCGATGGTGGGGATCAGACCACCATTACCGCTGGGCACCAAATCGCCCACCGAGTCCTGATTCACCACTAAATCCAACAAAATGCGGTCGTCGGGGGTGATGTTGGGGGTGACATCGAGCTTCAGCACCGCCTCTTTAAAAGCCGTGGTAGTCGCACCGGAGGCCGCACCCTCTTGATAGGGGATTTCCGTACCCGACTTGATACTCGCCTTTTGCTTGTCACCGGTAATGACCTTGGGCTGTGACACCACTTCACCCTCTCCGGAGGCCTCAAGGGCCGACAGCTCAGCTGTCAAAAAGAGATCCGTCGATGTAAAGCCCACGGCGAAACCGGAGGTGGCCTCGGCCACACCCAGATCGACAAACGGGGCTGAGGGCATGTCGACCTGATCACCACCAATCAGCTGGCTATTGAGATTGGTCGCGCTTGCCGTATCACCAGCGATCGAGGTGAACTTGTCGCCGCTAGCGTTAAGGTACCCACCCCCCCAGCGAATACCCAGTTGCTCATCGATATTGGAGGAGGCAATCACAATTCGCGCCTCGATCATCACCTGTCTGATCGGGATATCGACTTTCTCGATCAGATCCCTGATCTCCGCGAGCTTGGCGGCGGTATCGGTCACCACGATCGAGTTAGTGCGCTCGTCAACCACTACCGAGCCGCGCTCAGAAATCAGAGCGCCACCCTCCTCGGATCCGGCTTCAAAAAGCCCCACCACATCGATGGCTTTGGCATAGCGAATGCGTATGAACTCAGACTGCAGCGGCGCTAGCTCCGCCAGCTGCTTATTAGCCTCGATCTCCTGGCGCTCGCGCTCGGCGATTTCCTGAGCCGGTGCGACCATCAACACGTTGCCAATCTGCCGGCTGTCGAGCCCACGGGTTTTCAACACCAGATCCAGCGCCTGATCCCAGGGCACGTTTTGTAAGCGCAGCGTGATGCTCCCGGTCACGGAGTCCGATGCCACCAAATTCAGTTCCGTAAAGTCAGCAATTAGCTGAAGTACTGCGCGCACTTCGATACTTTGAAAGTTCAGCGAGATGCGATCACCGACATAGTCAAACTCATTCAACCGCTCGCGCTTCTCCTCCTCATTCAATGCTGCAACGGCAAGGATGTATTCATCGCCAGTCTGATAAGCGAGATAGTCGTAAAAACCATCAGCCCGCAGCTTGAGCTTGGTGCCATGCTCGGTGGTGCTGACTTCAATGCCCCGTACGGGGGTGGCGAAATCGGTCACATCGAAGTGCCGAATCAGCGCCTCACGAATATTGGTGTTGAGAAACTGCAACGTGATGTCGCCGCCTTCGCTGAAGATACTGGCATCAACCGAGGGGTTAGTCAGGGTCAGAATCAGCAGGCCTTCGCCCTCTGGCGAGCGCTGGAAGGCGAGATCGGTGATTTCAGATACCACACGCTCAACGCGATTGGCGTCGTTTCGCAAAATGTCGGCAGCCGCAGAGGAAGCCGCGGCTTGCCCGCCATCCTGACCGATCATCAGGGTTAATTGACGCCCCGATACCGAGCTTTCGAATGGCACCAGATCCACAAGATTGATGATCATCCGGGTGCGATCATCCGACTCCAGCACCATGACACTGGTCGCATTGGCCTGCGACAGACTGAAGCGCTTCTGCTCCAGGCCGCTCCGGGTATCCGGGAAATCGAGCACGATCCGCGCCGGCTCTTCGATGGTGTAGCTCTCAATATTTGCCGAGGGTGGCTGGCTGAAGGTCAGCCGCACCTCCAGCTGCGCGCCGGGCTGTGCCGTAAAGGCAATATCTTCGATCACTCCTGGTGTCGCTGCCGCGGCAACGCTCCAGAAACAGCCCACCAGCAGACTGATCCAGCCTCCTGGCACAGCGCCAACGCGCTTGTTGGGGTTTGCTCTCATCATGCCTTAGTCTCCCTCGCTCACATCCCTGAGAGCTCAATGGTTCTGGGGCGCTCTACCCAACCGCCCTCAGTTCCATCCGGGACGATTTCGATTACTGCGAAGAAGGTATCGCCCATCTCTACTATCCTGCCGTGATCACGTCCCAGAAAGTTGCCGACTTGTACGCGGTGAATGCCGCCGTCCGGGTCCTTGATCAAGGTCCAATCCTCACCAGCACGCTCCAACGAGCCCACCATCAATAGTGAGTCCAATTTGAAACGCTCCAGGTATTCCTTTGGTCGATTGTTGTCCGGGCGCAGGGCGGCGCGAGACGAAAGGGCTGCCAACTGCCTGATATCGACTGGGCGGTCAAACGGGCTACGCAACGTGGTGGCCGCATAGGCAAAGGCCTCATAGGCCTTGAATGTCGGGATTGGCTCAATCACACCACCCGGGCGAGCACGGTTTTCAGCCATGAAGGCGTCAAGGTCGCTGAAGCCGCTGTCTCCGCAAGATACCAGCCATGGCAACAGCACCAGCAGGGCAAGTGAGCGTCGCACTGCTCTCCTATTGTTAAAGCCCATCGTCTTCCTCCCGGTAGCGATAGGTCTTCGCCAAAATGCTCATCCCCAGCATCGGCGCTGCATCATTGTCGATGGCAATATCAAAGTCGTGCAGTGTCACGATACGGGGCAAACCCGCCATGCCGGATATAAAGGTACCCAGGTCGTGATAGGAACCCACCGCTTCAATGGCAATGGGCAGCTCGATATAAAAGGTCTGCGCTTGCTCATCCAATAAATCAATCCGCTGAATGCTCAGACCGTTCAGCTCGCCCTTGTCGGTGATGTCCTCCAGTAAACCCGGCACCTCGGTCTCGGAGGGTAGCTGCGCCACCAGCGCACCGAATCGCTGCTCCATTTCCACCAGCTGGGTCTTATAAGCCTCGAGGTTTGCGGCCTCAAAGGCCTTCTTCTCAAAATCCCGCCGCAGCGTCTGCTCTTCTTGCTGTGCACCCCTTAACTGGATGTTCAGGTCGTTCACATGCAAGTAAAAGCCGGCGACCAATATCACGACATAGAGCAAAGTGAGCACGATGCCTTTGAGTGCCAGCGGCCAGCTACCGATATTCTCCATGTCCAGATCAGCGAGATCGAGGTCGCTCAGCGCCTTGATTTGCTCGGAGAGGTTCATAGCGACAGCCCCTCCTCGTTCTGGGGCAACTGCAGATTCACTATCAATTTAAAGGTGGTGGCCTGCTCGCCATATTCAGGGGCGGCCTGCACCGAATCGAGGTTCGGGTTCTCTAACCAGTCCGACGCATCGAGCCGACGCATCAAGCTCGATACGCGGTTATTGGACTCGGCGACACCCTCTAGGGACACCACATTCTCTTTGGTTTGCAGCGAGGTGTAGAACACCCCGTCGGGCACTGTTCTGACCAGCTGATCCAGAAGCCTGACAATCACGGGGCGATTACCTTGAAGCGCCTGAATGACCCTCATGCGTTCAATCAATTGGTTGCGCTTACGCTGCAGATCCCGGATCTCCGCGACCTCCTGGTCGAGCAGTGCGATCTGGGTACGCAGGTATTGGTTGCGCGACTGCTGAGAATCGATCTGGCTGTTCACCGCCAGATCCCATAACAGCACGGACAACGCAGCACCCGCCAGCGTCGCGCCCAAACCGATCAAGAACTGCTTTTTGCGCTCCTGTCTCCGCGCTTCGCGCCAAGGCAACAGATTAATGTTGGCCATCAGCGGACACTCCGCATGGCAAGGCCACAGGCCACCATCATCGCGGGAGCGTCTTTGGCCAGCGCCTGGGCATTTACCCGAGAACCGACCGACATATCTGCAAAGGGATTGGCCACGATCGTCGGCGTGCTCAGACGTTCCCCAATAATTTCAGCCAGCCTGTCAATGGCTGCAACGCCGCCACACAAGACGACGCAATCGAGTTCGGTGTATTCACTCGATGAAAAGAAAAACTGCAGCGATCGGCTGACCTGCTGAACCACCGCCTCACGAAAAGGCTCCAGCACTTCGCGCTCGTAATCATCAGGCAAGCCACCCTGCTTTTTGGCGCGACCCGCTTCTTCAAAGGAGAGGTCGTAACGATTCATGATTTCGTCAGTGAGCTGCTTGCCACCAAACAGTTGCTCCCGGGTGTAGACACTCTCGCCGCCTGCAAAGACTGACAGGGTGGTCATGCTCGCTCCAATGTCGACCATCGCGATTGTCTCCGGCGCCGCCACCGGCATTTGAGACCGCAGAAGCGCCAGCGCGCGCTCCATGGCAAACACCTCGACGTCAATAATCGCAGGGGTCAGGCCGGCCACTTCCAGCGAATCGATCCGCGACTCAATGGTCTCTTGTCGACAGGCGGCCAGCAGCACATTGACCTGATCGTCTCGACCCATGGCGGGGCCCAACTCTTCAAAATCGAGTGCGACCTCATCAAGGGGATACGGAATGTATTGATCCGCCTCGAGGGCCAGCTGTGCCTCGAGATCTTCCTCGGACAAACCGGCGGGCATGGCGATGGTCTTGATAATGACCGCTGAGCCCGAAACGGCAGCAACCGCTTGCTGGGCGCGGGTTTTGGAACGGGCCACGAGTTCGCTGATCAATCCACCGACGACGTCGACTTGATTGACGTTCTTCTCGACTACAGCTTCGGGGGGGAGCGGTGCTACAGAGTAGCTCTCGACGCGATATGCGTCGCCGTTGCGGCTCAATTCTAGGAGCTTAACCGTGGTCGAACTGATGTCGATACCGAGCACCTGTGCCGTCCTGGCGGTGCCAAATAACCTCAACACTTTTCATTCCTTTGAGCGTGTCAACGACCTCATCCTGAGGCTCGTCCAGTAACGGTATATTGTAAGTGCGTCCGACACGTTTCTGGGTTACCAAAGTCGGTAAAAGGTCACTTCCCGCGCGCTATTGTGTAAAAACCCCGTAAAAGCCCTGATATTGTTGTATTGGTAGGTTAGACGGATGGGTCACCCACTAGCGGGATGCATCGTATGGGCCCGACAGCAGAGACAATACGCCGGAGAGTCCAGGGGTGCCAAAAGCCAGAAAAGTGATGCGATACAGCGCCCTGATTGCCTGCGCGGCCATCTGGTGGCTGGCTGGGCTTTACCTTTATCTCAGCCCAAAACTTCCAGAGGAAAGTGCGCTCCGCAACATCACGTTGCGCACCCCGATGCGTGTACTCAGTCGTGATGGCGCTCTCATTGGACAGTTCGGGGAGCAAAAGCGAAAGCCGCTGCAATTCGAACAGATCCCGCAAAGCTTCATCGATGCACTGTTGGCTGCGGAGGACGACGGCTTTTTCGAACACGGCGGTATCGAACCGCTTAGCCTGATGAGAGCGGTCTCGGAGTTATTGCTCACCGGCAAAAAAGGCAGCGGCGGCTCAACCCTGACAATGCAGGTGGCAAGAAACTATTTTCTGACGCTCGATCAGACCTTCCTCAGAAAGTTCACTGAAATTTTGTTGGCGTTTCAGATCGAGGCCAGACTGAGCAAAGAAGAAATTTTTGAGCTGTACGTCAATCGGGTGTTCCTCGGGCATCGTGCTTATGGCTTTGAGGCTGCGGCCGAAACCTACTACGGAAAGCCCCTCGCAGAACTCACGCTCGCACAGCACGCCATGCTGGCCGGTGTGCCGAAAGCGCCATCACGCAACAATCCGCTGAGCAATCCTGAAAAAGGCAAGATCCGCCGTGACTGGATTCTGGGCCGTATGGCGAGCCTTGGCATGATCAATGAAACTGAACAAGCCGCGGCTCAAGATACGCCCATCACCGCCTCTTTTTACGGCCAAGTTGTCGAAGTCGACGCCGACTACATCGCCGAGATGGTCCGTCGTGAAATGATCGAGCGCTTTGGTAATGCCGCCTACAATGACGGCTATGTGGTCTACACCACGGTTGAGGCCAAACTGCAGCAAGCGGCCCACGATGCACTGCTCAGCGGGCTGAGAACCTACGACTGGCGGCACGGCTGGAGGGGACCTGAGCGACGCTTAGCGCCGCGCGAGGGTGAGTCGCCCGAGGAGACTCTCGGGCGCTGGCAAGAAGCACTCCGTGACATGCCAACCATCGCCAAGCTGCCGCCGGGCATCGTCACCGCGGTTGGGGACGAGGCCGTGTCGGTGCTGCTCAAGTCAGGCGATGCGATCGCCCTGTCGTGGGAGGGAGATCTTGAGAAAGTGCGGCAGTACCGGTCGGTGAACCAAACGACGGCGCCCGAGAAAAAGGCAGCAGCACTGCTGGCCCCGGGCGATTTGATTCGCATTCGTGAGACGGATGAGGGGTGGCGGCTGACGCAGGTACCCAAGGCACAATCTGCTTTGGTCTCACTCGATCCCAAGCACGGCGCCATCCGCGCATTGGTCGGCGGCATGGGCTTCGAGTTGTCCAAATTCAACCGCGCGACCCAGGCAAAACGGCAGCCCGGCTCTAACTTCAAACCGTTTCTGTATGCCAGCGCGTTGGAGACAGGGATTACACCCTCCACGGTCATTAACGACGCGCCGGTGGTGCTCGACAATCTTTCTGCCGCAGACATCTGGCGGCCGGAAAATGACAGCGGGAAATTTTACGGGCCCACGCGACTGCGCGAAGCACTGACCTTCTCACGCAATCTGGTCTCGATCAGGGTGCTGCAACGCGTCGGCGTGCGGCCTTTCATCCGGTACGTGGAGAGCCTGGGGTTTGATACTGAAGACATACCGGCGAATCTGACGCTCGCCCTTGGCACCCATACCTATACCCCACTTGAGATTGCCACGGGCTATGCCATTTTGGCCAATGAAGGCTTCAAGGTGGAACCTTGGCTGATTGAGCGCATTGAAAACGCGAAAGGAGAGATCGTTTACGCCGCCGACCCACTGGTGGCGTGTGCCGAATGCGCCTATGCCGAGGGTAGCGAGGGCGAAGAAATGCGAATGGAAGATATATTGGGCACGGCAGTGCCCGAAGTGCGCGCAGCCGACCGGGTCATGGACCCTCGGGTCGCCTTCATCATTTCCTCTTTCCTTAACGATGCGATTCAGCGCGGCACGGGGCGTCGCGCGCGGGTGCTTGAGAGGCAGGACATTTCCGGCAAGACGGGCACCACCAATGGACCGAGGGATGCGTGGTTCTCAGGTTTCAATCGCGACCTGATTACAACGGCTTGGGTGGGCTTTGATGACTACGGGCCCCTAGGGCGTCGCGAGTTTGGGGGCACCGCCGCACTGCCTATCTGGATCGACTACATGCGCCAGGCACTGCCTCCCGCGCGACCGGCACCACCCATGCCGCCCGGCATTGTCCGACTCCGTGTAGACCGGGCGTCCGGCCTGCGGGTGCGGGGGCAACCTGAGGGCAGTGTGATGGAGTACTTTCTTGAGGAATCTCTCCCGGACTGGGACACCAACTCCGGTGGCGCCATCGATACGGAAAATCTCGAACAAATTTTTTGAGGCAAAAAAAACGCCGGCGTCGGCCGGCGTTTTTGCTGAATCAATGCCTAATTTTTAAGGCTTCGGCCACCGAAACGCTTATTAAACCGAGCCACGCGGCCATCGCTCTGAGCCACCTTCTGCTTGCCCGTGTAAAAAGGGTGAGAAGCACTGGAGATATCCAGAATCATATAAGGATAAGTTTGTCCTTCGTGCTCTTTCGTCTCACTGGTCTGCACCGTCGAGCCCACGACAAAGTAGGTGTCCGATGAGGTGTCGTGGAACAAAACGTCACGATACTCGGGGTGAATGTCTGGTTTCATGCCAACCTCCGTCAGCATCTGTCATGCGAAAAAGAGCGCGGATCATACCAGAGCCCGCCCCGATAGCAACACGGAATACGCCCGCTCGCGGGCTTTAGTACACTGGGCGGGTAAGCCAGCGCGCCGAGCAGCCCTTGAGCCAAAATACAGCGAACAGCCCCCTCAAACCTGCGATCTGGCGTTGCGCGGTGCCTTCCCCCTTGCGCCGCGCTTTCGATTACCTCCCGCCGGAAGGCTGTCACGGTGCAGCCAAGCCCGGCGCGCGCGTCACCGTCCCTTTCGGCAAGCGCAGTGTCACCGCCGTCATCCTCTCAATCAGGTCAGAATCTCCGGTAGCGCCCGCGAAGCTCAAGGCTGCAACCGCGCTACTGGACGAGCAACCGCTCTATACCGAAAAGCAGCGGGCGCTACTTGACTGGGCCGCTGACTACTATCAGCACCCGCTGGGCGAGGTACTGCCCTTAGGCTTGTCCCCTCGCGAGCGTCGCGGCCAACCCGAGCGCGCGCTGACCGAGACAGGGATTCGGCTGACTGCCCGCGGTCAGGGCCTGCCGGATGGCGCGCCTCATCGCGCGCCCAAACAGGCGGCGCTGGTCTCCCGACTGAAATTGGGTCCACTGCCCGTAACCGAACTCAAAGCCGAGGGATTCAGCTCTGCTGTTATCAAGGCACTCAAAGACCATGCGCTCGTCGAGGACTGTGAACTGACAACTGAAGGCGCCTGGCAAACCCGATCTCCGCCACTGCCAGCTAATCCGGAGCAACAGGCCGCGATCGATAAGATCGTAGCCTCGGCAGGCGCTTTTTCGGTGCATTTGCTTTACGGCGTGACCGGAAGCGGCAAAACAGAGGTCTACCTGCAGAGTGTTGCCGACTGTCTCAACCGGGGCCGGCAGGCACTGGTGCTGCTCCCCGAGATCGCCCTAACCCCGCAGACGCTGGCGCGATTCGAAGCACGATTCGAGGCACCGGTTATCGCACTGCATTCAGGGATGGGCGACGCGGAGCGGGACCGCGCCTGGACATCTGCACGCCGGGGCCGCGCAGCGGTGATCCTCGGCACCCGATCCTCGGTCTTTGTCCCCTTGCTGAGCCCCGGCTTGATCATTGTCGACGAGGAACATGACGCGGCGTATGTGCAACAGGACGGCTTTCGGTATTCGGCGCGAGATGTCGCCATCAAGCGCGCGCAACTGGAGCAGTGCCCGGTCGTGCTCGGCAGCGCCACACCCAGCCTCGAAAGTTGGCACAACGCTGAGCTGGGTCGCTTCCAGCGCCATTCACTGACGCAACGGGCGGGTGCGGGGACACTGCCCACGCTGCGACAGATTGATATTTCCGGACTTGAACTCTCTGCGGGCCTGTCCCCGGAGCTACTGCACAAGATCGAAGCAGCACTGGGCCGGCGGCATCAGGTGCTGGTATTTCTCAACCGCCGCGGTTTTGCCAATGCGCTGCTCTGTCACGATTGTGGCTGGAGCAGTGACTGCGCTGACTGCGATGCGCACATGACGCTACACAAGACGCCACCGGGATTGCATTGCCATCATTGCGGTCGGCGGTCAGCGCTGCCCCGGCAGTGCCCTCGGTGCCAGAGTCGCCGACTCGTCGGTACCGGCGTCGGCACCCAACAGACCGAGACGTTTCTCGCCGAGCGCTTTGCTGATTTCCCGGTGATTCGCGTCGACAGCGACACCATGACCGGCCGCCAGGCGATGCCCGACTTGATTGAGCAGCTGGCAGGTGGAGAACCGGTACTGATGATCGGTACGCAAATGTTGAGTAAGGGCCACCATTTCCCTCACGTCACGCTGGTGGCCGTTGTCGATGCTGACGCGCTGCTGTTCAGTCCCGACTTTCGCGGTGAAGAGCGACTATTGCAGCTACTGACACAGGTGGGTGGTCGTGCCGGGCGAGACGGAACCCCGGGTGAGGTGCTGATTCAAACGCGACATCCCGACCACCCGCTGATGCAACATCTCGATCAGCCGTACCACACAGCGCTGCCCGCCTTGCTCAATCACCGGATTCAGGCAGGCCTGCCACCCCACGGCGCGCTTGGTGTGATTCGCTGCGACAGTCAGGATCGACAGGAGGGACTGGGCTTCCTCTCGCAGATCAGAAACAGTATCGCCGCACCCCGGGGCGCACAGATCATCGGCCCACTGTCCGCCGCGATGGCACGACGGAAAAATCGCTATCGCTCGCAATTAGTCATCTCTGCGGGGAGTCGCTCAATGCTGGCAAAAGTCATGACGGATCTGATTACCGCGGCGGAGGCAGCTCGACACTCTCACCGCTTGAGCTGGTCGGTGGATATCGACCCCTACGAAAGCTTGTGACTTCCTCCGCTGGAGCGACGCCCGCCGGTTGGTGATAATAGCCACTCAGTCTGTGTTGGACGCTTCACAGACCTACCTGACAGGATGACCATGAAACCCGAACTGGCTGCGCTCATTAGCGAGGCGCTGGAACAACTCGTATCAGATGGCGTGCTGGCTGAAATGCCCGAGTCGGCACCGCAGATCGATCGCCCGAAAGATCCGAGTCATGGTGATCTGTCTTGCAACATTGCCATGGTGATGGCCAAGCGCGCGGGTATGGTGCCCCGGGAGCTCGCCTCCCAGCTGATCGCGGCGCTTCCCGCAAACGCATTGATTGACCGCTGCGACATCGCCGGACCCGGCTTCATCAACTTTTTTATTAACCCCGGCCACCATACCGAGGTCGTACGCACCGTTCTCGAGAGCGGCGCGGCATACGGGCGGACTGATACCGGCGGTGGCCGGCGGGTGCAGGTGGAATTCGTGTCCGCCAATCCAACAGGACCCCTCCACGTGGGCCACGGGCGAGGCGCAGCCATTGGTGACTCGCTGGGCAGATTGCTGGAAGCCACGGGGTGGTCTGTACAACGCGAGTTCTACTACAACGATGCAGGCCAGCAGATCAACAATCTGGCGCTGTCGGTGCAGGCCCGCGCGCTGGGAAAAGACCCCGACCACCCTGACTGGCCCGCCGATGGCTATCAGGGTGGCTACATTGAAGATGTCGCTAGCGCTTATCTGTCGGGCGAAACGGTGCAAGCCGCCGATCGGGAAATCACAGGTGGCGGCGATCCAGACGACCTGAAGGCCATCCGGGATTTCGCAGTGGCCTGCCTGCGGCGCGAGCAGGATCAGGACCTGAAAGCCTTTCAAGTGGTCTTCGATGAGTATTTTCTGGAGTCATCACTCTATGACAGCGGCGCCGTGGAGGAGACCGTAGAGACCTTGCAGCGTGCCGGTCATACCTATGAAGGGCAGGATGCACTGTGGTTGCGCACCACTGAGTTTGGCGATGATAAGGATCGCGTGATGCGCAAAAGTGAGGGCGGATACACCTACTTCGTCCCAGATGTCGCCTATCACCACAACAAATGGCAGCGCGGCTATGAGCGCGTGATCAATGAGCAAGGCGCCGATCATCACAGCACCATTACCCGCGTCAGAGCCGGACTGCAGGGACTCGACGTGGGTATACCCGAGGGCTGGCCGGAGTATGTGCTGCATCAAATGGTGACCGTTATGCGCGAGGGCGCCGAGGTGAAACTCTCCAAGCGCGCCGGTAGCTACGTTACGCTTCGCGACCTGATTGACTGGGTCGGCTGCGACGCCACCCGGTATTTTCTGGTCGCGCGAGCCCCCACTTCGCAACTCACCTTCGATGTGGATCTGGCGCTGGCCCGCAGTAACGAGAACCCCGTCTACTACATTCAATACGCCCACGCGCGATGCGCCAGCGTGTTGCGCAAGGCGCAGGAAACGGACCTGAGCCTGGAGATTAATGAAGGCTTGGCATATCTTGGCCGCCTCAATGAGGCCGAGACACTAGCACTGGTCATCGCGCTGGGGCGCTTCCCCGAGGTCGTGGCTACAGCGGCCGAGCGCCTGGAGCCTCACGATGTCGCAAACTATCTGCGTGATCTCGCCGCCGACTTCCACAGTTTCTACAACGCGCACAAAGTACTGGAGGGGTCTCCCGAGACGATGAAAGCCAGATTGGCCTTAGTGGCAGCGACTCAACAGGTGATCGCCAGCGGTCTCGGGTTACTCGGTGTGTCTGCGCCGGACGCGATGTAATGGCAGGGAACCCCGCCAAACCTACTCGTAAAGCGTCTGCAACCCGCAAGGCTAACGATCAGGCTAGCAGCGCTCCACCCACCTTGAACCGCGCGCACCTGCAGGGTTTTGTGGTGGGGTGTGTCGCCGGGGGGCTAGGCTGTCTGGGGCTCTTCAATGCGTTGGAGGCGGATGAGACGATTGCCGACACACCCCCTGCGGCACCACCGGCATTGGAGGTCACCGTCGGCCCGCGATTTGATTTCTATACGGTGCTGCCAAATCAGGAGCTCGACCTGAATCCCGATATCGAACCCGCCGATCTCCAGTCGGGCAACACGAGCAACGCACAATATTTATTGCAGGTCGGGTCGTTCCGCCAGCAGGTGGATGCAGATCGCCGCCGCGGTGAGCTGGCACTATTGGGTCTTGAAGGGACCGTGGAGCCGAGCGAGGGCGACAATGGGCGCTGGTACCGGGTCTATCTCGGGCCTTTCGAGAGCCGCTCCGAAATGGCGCGCGCTCAGTCTCTCACGGCACAGGCTGACATGGACACCCTGTTACTCAAACGCGAGTCACTCTAAGCATGGCGGCTCCGAATCAAGTCACCCACCTGCACTACTCGCGGAGCAAGCGTCGTCTGGAGCTGACCTTTTCCGATGGCGCCGACTACCAGCTGAGCGCCGAATTTCTGCGCGTCTTTTCGCCCTCGGCTGAAGTCAGGGGCCACGGCCCGGGACAGGAAGTCCTGCAAACCGGTAAATCTTCAGTCGCCATTGCCAGTATTGAACCGGTTGGACACTATGCCGTGCAGATTACCTTCGACGACGGTCACGACTCGGGACTCTATAGCTGGCAGTACCTGCGCGATCTGGCGGAACGGCAAGACCACTACTGGCGGCAGTATCTTCAGCAACTGTCTGCGGCCGGTAAATCTCGAGATCCTGAGGTTCAGGTACTGCATTTCGATCCCTGAGGCGCCTGACCAACCCCTCTGAACACAGACCGCCCGCTCAGGTACACTTGCCGGCCCGCTGGAAAACGACCGGCGAGACTGCGGAATGTGAGTGATGAATGACGAGGCGACCAGCAACGCGGATCGCGACGACAACACCACGGATTTTGGCTACACCCGAGTAGATCGGGAAGCCAAGGCAGGCATGGTGCGCGGTGTCTTTGACTCGGTAGCCAGCCGCTATGACTTGATGAACGACCTGATGTCCGGAGGAGTTCATCGTCTGTGGAAGCGGTTCACGATCGAGCTCAGCGCTGCCCGGCCCGGGCAGACCATTCTCGATATTGCCGGTGGCACTGGCGATCTCGCCGCCCGATTCTCCCGCCTGGTCGGGCCCGAAGGTCAAGTGATTCTTGCGGATATCAACGCCGCCATGCTCGAAGTGGGTCGCGATCGGCTCATTGATAAAGGGGCGACAGGCAACATCGAAGTCGTGCAGGCGGACGCACAGGCGCTCCCCTTCAAAGATAACAGTGTGGACTGCATCACCATTGCCTTTGGGCTACGTAATGTCACCGATAAGGCACTGGCCTTGCGCTCCATGCTCCGGGTACTGCGCCCGGGCGGCCGCTTGCTGGTGCTCGAATTCTCCAAACCCACCTCGGCACTGCTGGGCAAGGTGTACGACCAGTACTCGTTCCAGATCTTGCCGGCGATGGGTCGTCTTATCGCGCAGGATGCCGACAGCTATCGTTATCTCGCAGAGTCGATCCGCAAGCACCCCGATCAGGAAACCCTGCTGGGCATGATGGAAGATGCCGGTTTCGGCGAATGTCGGTACCACAATATGACGGGCGGTGTTGTCGCGCTGCATCAGGGCTTTAAACCGTGACACAGCATGACCCGGCATTGCTCAGTGCGGCACTGGCGGGCGCAGAACAGGCCCTGAATCAGGCCATTTCGCTGGCGCCCCACTCGCATCAGGAGCTCGATGCCGTCAGCGGCACACTTTTGGGGATAGAGGTCACCTCCCTCGATCTCACGGTCTACGTCGAGATGGTCACGGGAACTGACGTGAGATTGATGGCCCACTGCGAGCGAGAGACCGACGCCTTTGTGCGCGGCACGCTCGAAGACTTCGCCGCGCTGGCGACCTCCAATGACCCGGCGGCCACCCTGATCAACAGCGGCATCGAACTGCAAGGCAGCAGCGCCAGCCTCATCACCCTGCAACAAGTGATTGCTCGCATGGAGATCGATTGGGAAGCCCCGTTAGTGGATATTTTGGGTGATGTCGCCGGCCATCAAATTGCCGAAGGGCTTCGTCGATTCTTCCGTTGGGGTGAAGGCGCCCGCGCCAGTCTCAAGCGGCAGGTTTCTGAGTACCTGCTGGAGGAAGGCAGACTGACCCCGCCGAAGGCAGAGCTTGAGCACTTCTATGACGCGGTGCAATCCGTGGCCATGCGGGTCGAGCGCGCCCAAAATCAAGTCGAGAAGCTGTTGGCGAAAGCCGCCGCCCGCGGGACATCGCAATGAGCCGCGTCGTCGCGCTCTACCGCGCCGTCGCGCGCTACCGACTCGATCAGTTGCTGCCCGCGCACCAGCGACCCCGAATTTTTTCATTATTGTTGCGCGTGTTCCCCGTGCTCTCGGTGCCCGCCACGACCCCGCGAGGTGAACGCCTGCGTCGAGCGCTGGAAGATCTCGGCCCAGTATTCGTCAAATTTGGTCAGTTGC
>JADHQF010000031.1 GCA_016778085.1 Luminiphilus sp.
ATGACCAGCACCACCAAAATTTCGATCAATGAAAAACCGCTCTGTTTCGTCATGGGTGCTTACCTCACCATCGTATTCAAATCAAAAATCGGGAGCAGAATGGCGAGCACAATGGTCAGTACCAGCCCACCCATAAAGACGACCATCGCGGGTTCGAATAACCCCATGATGGTTCCCAGTGTCATTTCCAGTTCGCGTTCCTGGTTCAGCGCCGAGCGCTCCAGCATGGTCTCCAGATCTCCACTGGATTCTCCCGAGGCCACCATGTGCACCATCATGGGTGGAAAAAATGCCTCCTGAGAAAGCGCCCGGCTCAAACTGGCGCCCTCCTGTACCACGACGGATACCTTGCCGCTGGCTTCGCGAAGAACCATATTGGTCATCACGGCACCCGCGATACGGAGTGCGTGGATCAGGGGCACGCCCGACGCCATCAGAATACTGAGTGTCGAGGCGAACCGGGCGCTGTCCAACGCGACCAGTAACCCGCGCAGACCCGGAACACGAAGCAGAAACATGTGCCAGCGCTTGCGCCGACCGGGGTGTCGCAACAGACGTCTACACAGCGCCACGGACGCAATTAAAAGGATAAGGCAATACAGTGCATAGGCGCGCAGGAAGTCGCTGACCCAAATCAGTCCCACCGTGAGCGGAGGGAGCGCTTTTTTGGAGTGCACAAAAATGCCCACCAACTCGGGGACCACAAAAATCATAAGTGCCGAAACCACGGCCACCGCCACCGCGATCAACACAAACGGATAGATCAGTGCCATCTGTAATTTTTGTGCCGTGTGCTGGCGGGTCTCTGTGTAATGCGCCAATTGCTCCAGCACCGGTGCCAGCTGGCCAGCTTCCTCGCCCGCATTCACCATCGCCCGATACATCTCGCCGAACGCTTGAGGGAACTGATTCAAGGCGTGTGCCAGCGTGTGGCCCTCGGCTACCTTGGAGCGCACCTGCAGCATCATTGATTTGATCGCGGGCTTGCGGCTCTGATCAGCGACCGCCTGCAGACACTCATCCAGCGGCAGTGCCGATGCCACCAGAGTGGCCAATTGCCGGGTCAGCAGCGCCAGATCGCCGGCGCCCAAACGCTTGGCAAACCATCGTAAACGATGGCCCTCACCCGACCCGCCCACATTCGTGGCCTCTGCGACGTCTACCGGTCTCAGATGGCGCTGCCTGAGCGTCCCTCTCACCTGCCGATCGGAATCACCTTCCAGCACACCTTTGACCAATTTGCCCTCATCGTTGAGGGCCTTGTAACGAAAGGCTGTCATGGATCAATTGACCGCGGTCACCCGCAGCACTTCCTCTAAGCTGGTCTCACCATTGATAATCCGACGGCGACCATCGGCATCGATACCGGGGCTTTGCTGTCTGGCGAGGCGCAGTAGCGATTGCTCGCCCTGACCGTCGTGGATCGCTTCACGGAGTGCGTCACCAATTTCGATCAGCTCGTAGATACCCGTCCGGCCGCGATACCCGGTCATGTTGCAGCGCTCGCAGCCCCGGGCACGATAGAGCTGCACACTCTCATCAGTCAGCCCCAGTCGCTCCCGCTCAGCCTCCCCCGGCTGGTAGGGCTCGCGACATTCCAAACACAAGAGTCGAACCAGTCGTTGCGCCATCACGGCAAGCAGGCTCGATGAGAGTAAGAACGGCTCTACGCCCATGTCTTGCAGGCGCGTCACGGCACCGATTGCCGTATTGGTGTGGAGTGTCGACAACACCAGGTGGCCCGTCAGCGACGCCTGAACGGCAATTTCAGCGGTCTCCAGATCACGTATCTCACCCACCATGACGACGTCGGGATCCTGTCGCAGAATGGCCCTCAACCCCCGGGCGAAGGTCATATCGACCTTGGGATTGACCTGGGTTTGCCCCACACCGGGCAACATGTATTCGACCGGGTCTTCAATCGTCAGAATGTTGCGCGAACTATCATTGATGCTGGACAACCCGGCATATAGCGTCGTGGTCTTACCCGAACCCGTGGGCCCGGTCACCAAGATGATCCCGTGGGGGCTCGCCAGAGCGCCACGGTACGCGTTATCGACCTGCTCATTCATCTGCAATTCACTAAGATTAAGCTGCCCAGCCTGTGTATCAAGCAATCGCAATACCACCCGCTCACCGTGGGCAGATGGGATGGTCGACATGCGAATATCGATGCTATAGCCGGCTATGCGCACCGAGATACGGCCATCCTGAGGCACACGCTTTTCCGCAATATCCAGCTTCGCCATGACTTTCAGTCGAGAGACCAACAGCGGCGCTAAGGTTCGTTTGGGGGAGAGGACTTCGCTCAGTATGCCATCCACCCGGTAGCGGACACTGAGACGCTCTTCGAAGGTCTCGATGTGGATGTCCGAAGCCTGCTCTTTCACCGCCTGAGACAAAATAGCATTGATCAGACGGATAATCGGCGCGTCGTCATCGGTATCCATCAAATCGCCGACGTCAGGCAGCTCCTCCACCAGTCGCGACAAATCAATATCCGAGGATAAGTCCTCGGCCATCTGTGCCGCCTCGTTCTGGGTACGCTGATAGGCCACGGTAAGTCGCTGACGAAACTGGTCCTCATCGATCGGCGCCAGTGAGAACACCTCCCCCAGGTAGCGTCGCACCTCGAGTAATACGTCAGTGGCCAACGGCGGAACATAATGGAGGGTCAGCGAAGCACCGGAGCGCTCGAGCAGCACATTGCGGCTCTGCGCAAACGTAAAAGGCAGTCCAGACGTTAGGACGAGGCTCACAGGCTCAGCGACGGGTATGGACTCCGGTGCAGACTCGCTCATCGGCGGTCACTCTTGCCCTGCATCGTCGGCAGGCACTTCAGGCAACTGCTGAAGCTGCTCTTCCCAGGTCGGCAATACCGGCAAGTTGCCGTCATCGAGGAACATAAGGCCACGCTCGCGACGCTCCATCTGCTGATCCCTGATAAAGCGATATTTTTCTGCGGTGGCGCCCGACAGATCTTCGTCATTGCGAATGATGGTCGGGCGAATGAAAACCAGCAAGTTCTGCTTGGTCACCTCAACCGAATCACTGCGGAACAAGCGACCTAAGAGGGGGATCCTGGAGAGCCCTGGCACACCCTCGCTGGTGTCAGTCACTTTGTCTTCGACCAAGCCACCCAACACCACGATGTTGCCGTCATTAGCGAGCACCATCGTCTCGATCTTGCGCTCATTGGTGATGATGTCTGAGGCGATGAGGGCAGGGCTGAGACTGGAGACCTCCTGAGTGATATCCATCACTACGGCATCACCTTCGTTGATTTGCGGCGTCACTTTCAAGGTCACACCCACGCTCTGGCGTTCAATCGTCTGGAACGGGTTCGACGCACCATTGCCCACGCCAGTATTGGTGTAGGAACCGGTCACGAAGGGCACCTGCTGGCCTACCGTAATGAAGGCCTCTTCGTTATCGAGGGTGAGCAGACTGGGGGTGGAGAGAATGTTTGTATTTCCCTGGGATTCCAGGGCATTGAGGATCACGGTCATCGTCAAGGACTCATCGACCACACCCCAACCGAGCGTCGTTCCGGGTATTGTTGCGAGTGACGCAGCCACTTCCCTGGTGCCTATGTTTTCTGAGCCATCATCGGGGACCAGCGCGCCGCCCAACTGGCTCAAACTGTTACGTCTGGCCTCATTCGTGGTGATGTTGCTGCCATAGACACCGCTATCGTTGGCGAACAGCCACTGCAGCCCCAGCTCCTGACCTTCCAAGACTGTCACCTCCACGATGATGGCCTCGATCAGCACCTGGGCTCGGCGAATATCCAGCCGCGCTATGACGGCTTCTAGCGCCGCCATCTCGTCGGTATCGGCGGTAATGATCAGGCTGTTGGTGCCCTCATCGGCCTCGATAGTCGATTCGCCGTTGCCCGCGCGTTTGTTACTTCCACCTTCCTCCAACCGGGAGATGTTCTGCATGACGCGGGTCAGCACTTCAGCGATCTCTGTCGCGTCGGCATACTCGAGATAAATCACGCGGACGTTGCCGGATTGCTCGAGCGGCGTGTCAAGATATGCCACCAGTTTGCGGATGCGATCGACCGACATCTCGTCCGCAGTCACCACAACGCTATTGGTGCGCTTGTCGGCCACCAGCACCGCCTCTTTATCGGCTTCAGCACCCTCACCCTGCCGGGACTTCTCAAGCGTGTTCAGCATGCTGACCACGTCCTCGGCCACCCCGTACTTGAGGCGGATGATTTCCGTGGTCTGCACCGCCGAGCGGTCCATGCGCTCAATAATGTCGACGATCCGGCCAATATTGGATCGAATATCGGAGATGATGATGGCGTTGCTGGGTGCGTAGGCCGCCATATGCGCCTGCTGCGGCACCAGCGGACGAAGGACAGGAATCAATTTGGCCGCCGAGATATTGTCGAGGCGGATGACCTGTGTCACGTATTCGTCGTTACCAACCGCCGCTTGATCTTCCATGATGGGCACCGGCGATGAGCGGGCATCTTTACTCGGAACAATGCGAATCACCTGCCCGCTTCTTACTGCGGTGTAGCCCTGCACATCGAGAATGGACAGGAACAGGTCATAGAGTTCTGCCTGTGACACCGGCTTCGATGAGATCACCATGACCTTCCCCTTTACATTCGGGTCCACCACCATGGTCGTGCCGGTCACGTCGGCAACAAACTTGATGAACTCCTGAATGTCGGTGTCCTTGAGGTTGACCGTATATTCCTGCGCCGCGGAGCCAGCACTCAGAGTGAGTGCCGCCGTGACGGCGATCGCGCTCAGGCTGTTCTTGAGCAAAGCGGTGAGGTCTGAAATGTTCACGGTCATCCTGTCAGGGGCTGGCGAGATCAACGTTGACGGTCACGTTGCCACCGTCCCTTTCTATGTCAAATGAGGCCTGGGTGGCGTCTTTCATCGTCTGGTAAAGCTTCACTGTATTACTCGCATCGCTGAGCGCCAGACCATTCACTGCCGTCACAATATCACCGGTTTGAAATCCAAAGGCATCGAAGGCGACGCGATCAGCCCCCGGCGCAATGCGGTACCCGACAACCCGTTCACCCTCTCGAACAGGTGATACGGAGACCACTGACGCCAGCGATTCGGGGCTGTCATAAAGTTGGCGACGATATTGACTGGCCAAGGCGGTTTGTTCCGCCGCTGTAGCAGACGGGCTTGCCTCATTTGGATTAGAGCTAGCGAGAGACGCAGCCGCGTCTTGACGAGGCGCCCGCGCGGTCCGAGTCGGAATCGAGATGCCAGGTCCCTCGTATAACTTCATCAGCTCATAGGTCCCGTTGTTGTCGATCACGACCTGCTGCGGCATGACCTTGGCCAGCACCACCTGCCCGGAAGCGGGCAAAGCGTCGCCCACCGCATAGACCTGCTCGGCAGCACCCGACTTGATCACCGCGCTGCCACTGCCATCTTCGGTCGACGCCACAATACCGGTCAGCGTGAGCGCCAGACGGGTTTCCTGAGCATTTTGCTCAATGCCGTCACGACTGGCCTCGGTCAGCGCGGCACTGTCCGCATCGGCAAATGCCTCCGGCGAGCCGCCGAAAAGCCCAAGACCCAAAACGCCTGAGGTATCAATCACCGCAGCCTGCTTGCCACCAGTGGGCTTCGGGGGATTCAGCGCCAAAGCGGGCGCAACTTCAATGGGATTGGTGCGAAAGGGGATCCAGATCAGCTGACTGACGCTGGAGAGCGACCACAATACCAGCACTACAATCAGGATGGCCTGCAGGCGCCGCAGCCGCTCAGGGTCACGAGCTAAGCCCTGCCAAAGGCTTTGCACCCCATCTTGAATCCGGGTCGATGCCTCTTCAAATCGCGTCTTCCATGCGCTTTGGTCGATGGTGTTCACTGTCGTTGTAGCGTCCAAACCCTGCTGGCCTCACATCATACGCGGGACCAAGGGGAATTACCCTTCCGTGGATGGTCTGCGAACTGTAACAAAGCTGTCGTGACAACTCTGTGACAGACTGCCACAGAGGCGCTTTCCGGCTCGCCTCTAGAACACGCCCATTAGCGGCTTTCGCTGTGTCTGTGCTAAAATCCACCGACCTGCGGGGTGGCCTTTGCCTGAGATACCAACTTGGTGAACCCGTCGAACCTGATCCGGATTATACCGGCGGAGGGACTAGGTGTTCGGACGATCATCCCGCCAAACGCTGTGTGCCCCTGCCAGATCTTTGAGGAGCACCAACGCGTGAAGCATCTCTCCATGACGCCGCCCGCACGACACCCACACGCACCGATCGGAAGCAATCGCTCCGCCCGTCTATCGGGCATTGCCTGCGTGTTGCCGCTACTCACCTGCGCTGGCATCGCGTTTGCGCAGGAAGCCGACATGGCGCTCGAAGAGGTCACTGTCACGGCCACGCTATTGACTACCGGCACTGCACCCCTCAGTGCTAGCGTGCTGACCGAGCACACCCAGTCACGGCGCGGTGCGGCGCATCTTGAGGACCTGATCACGTTGGCGCCCAACGTGGCGACTTCCTCGGGCGCCTCACGCAGCCGCTTTTTTCAGATTCGGGGCATCGGTGAGCGCAGTCAGTTTGTCGAGCCGGTCAATCCCTCGGTGGGCATCCTGCTGGACGGCATCGATCTCAGCGGCGCCGGAGGCGCGTTGACGCTATTTGATGTCCGCCAGGTTGAAGTCCTGCGAGGTCCACAGGGCACACTCATGGGCGCCAACGCGCTCGCCGGGCTCATTGCCGTCCAAAGCAATGGCACTGATTCGGGGGCACGCGACATCTCGGTAGGCATAGAGAACAAAGGCGGCTATCGGCTGGGTGCCCGTTGGGCCGGAGGTCTGTCAGACAGCATCAACAGCCGCATTGCTGTGCAACAGTATGAGAGTGATGGGTATGTCGACAACGACTATCTGAACCGCAGTGACACCAATTCGCGGGAGGAGCTGACCGCGCGGGGCACCCTCACCTGGACGCGCAATACTCAAACGTTTGAGGCCGCGGCCTACTACACACGCGTTGACAATGGCTATGACGCATTCTCGCTCGACAACAACCGCGCCACCCTCTCTGATCAGCCCGGAGAGGACGATCTGACACTCAAAGCCGCGCGCCTGAACTGGCAAAGCATGGTGCTGGGCTTGGACAGCACGCTGCAACTGAGCCACGCAAGTACGAATACGACTTACAGCTACGATGAAGATTGGAGCTACGTTGGTATTGCACCCGGCTGGGAGTACAGCTCTTATGACGAATATCTGCGAGACCGCTCAATGAACAGCCTTGAATGGCGACTGCAGGCGCCAGAGGCCGACGCCACAGAATGGGTGATCGGTACCTACTTGCGCGACGAGTCGGAAGATCTGAGCAGGCGCTACACCTATTTATCGGCGCCCTTTGCCAGTGAAATCGACACCCAAACGCTGGCCGTCTTCGGGCAGATTAATCGCACCTTCAGCGAGCAGCTGTCCGGGTTTATCGGCGCGCGCCTTGAGCGACGAGACAGCGACTATCGTGACAGCGCGAGCGTTGGGAAAGATTTCGACCACAGCTACTGGACCGGCCGCCTCGGGTTGATCTGGCGGTACCACAGCGACGCCCAGCTTTATGCAACGTTGTCTCGCGGCGCGAGGGCGGGTGGCGCCAACGCCGGGTTACTCGCCAGCATCGACGCCTTGCCTGAGCAGAATCAGGACAGCGTCGCCGCGCTGGGGGTCTTCGGCGAGGAGACGCTGGTGAGCCTTGAGCTAGGCTGGCAGCTTGACTGGACACAGTACGCCCTGCGCTCCCGTCTGGCGCTCTTCACGATGGATCGGGATGACCAACAGGCGAAGGGCTCGCTGGTCATTCCCCGCGCCGACGGCAGCACTGCTTTTATCGACTACACCGACAACGCCGCGGCCAGTGAGCACCGGGGCCTCGAATGGGAGCTCCAGTGGCAGCCGACCCAGCAGTTGGTCGCCGAGCTGACCCTAGGCCTGCTCGATGCGCAGTTTGATCGCTACATCAGGGCGACCGGAGCAGATCTATCAGGACGCGACCAACCGCAGGCGCCAGACTGGCAATACTCGGCGGGGCTTACCTGGTATGCCTCGGCGCTGGCGTCGGTGCAAATCGAAGTCGCAGGCAGCGACGCGTATTTCTTCTCCGATCGCCACGACGTGAGAGCGCCCGAAACTCACCAGCTCAATGCCAGCCTGTCAGGGCAGTGGCAGCGATGGCGTTGGACACTCTGGGGCCGCAATCTCACCGACGAGACGACCTTCGTCAGGGGCTTTGGTACCTTCGGTAATGACCCGAGGAAGGAGTACGCACTGGAACCCTACCGACAATATGGAGAACCCCGTATGGTGGGTTTGTCCCTCAGCTACGAATTGACGGAGAGCAGATAATGAAAATGACTGCGGAACTAAGCGTTTATCCCCTGCGCGAGGATTTTAAGACTGCGGTGCTGGGCTTCATTGAGGAGCTACTGAAAGGGCAGGACGTGGTCGCCGTTACCAATTCCATGAGCACGCAAATCAGTGGCGAGGATGATGCAGTGTTCAGCGCTATCCAGCAGGCCCTCCGCGCAAGCTTCGCTCAATACGGCCGCCAGGTGCTGGTCGCCAAATTCATTCCGGAGCACTTTGCGGATATTGGCCCGGAGGGCTGAGGTGAGCTCTCTGGAGGTCTGCGCTGTCGTTCTGGCACTGGCCTACGTCATCCTCGCCATTTTTCAGCGCCGCCTGTGCTGGATTGCGGCCAGCGCCAGCGCCTCCCTTTATATCCTGATTTTTTGGCAGGTTCGGTTGTATCTGGAGGCGGCGCTGCAAGTGTTTTACATCGTGATGGCAGTATATGGGTGGTTTGCCTGGCAACAGCAAGACGACCAATCCCAGACCCCAATCCGCACCTGGTCTCCGAAGCAACACACGGTGGCGTGCAGCGCACTTGTTTTCCTCAGTCTGCTGATTGGCAGCGCGATGGACCGATGGACCGATGCCGCATCGCCCTTTATCGACGCCGCCACTACCGTGTCTGCGCTGCTTGCCACGTGGATGGTGGCGCGCAAGTTACTGGAAAACTGGCTTTACTGGATTGCGATCGATCTCGCGTCGATCGGCTTGTATCTTTCTCGGGATCTTTCCCTCACAGCGGCTTTGTTCGCGGGATACGTCCTGCTGGCAGTCTGGGGCTATCGGGCTTGGCGGGCACAATGGCAGCTGCAGACGCCCTAACGCGCTGCCTGGACCGCTGGCAGGACTGGCAACTGCCAATACCACTCGACGGCGCCCCAAGTCTGGGATCTCTGATGGCCCAAGGGAGCGGCCACAGTGTTTACGAAATTCTGAGCACACCCCGACTGATCGGCCGACTCAGACATCAATCCACCCGACTAACTAGTCAAGCTTTCTCGCAGGAACTGATGGTCTGGTCCCTAGCCGCACAAGCCGGACTGGCACCTGATATCGTTTTCGTTGACGAAAATGAACAGGTCGTCATCTGCGAGCGCGCGCACACCGGTGTTCAGCCAGCGTCCGGCGAGGCCCTGGGCACACTCTGCCGGCAGATCCACGCGCTGCCCGGCGTCAATCACCAGCTGACCCTCGCGACCGATATCGAGCACTATCTGAAGCAGTTGCCCGCTCACCTGTCAGACCGATGGCGCGCCGCCATGCAAAGGTGCAATAGTGAAAAGGCACTGGCGAAACTGGAGGGGGACATACACTACCTCTGTCACAACGACCTAACCCCCGATAATCTAATGACTCGCGGCGATAATCTGGTCGCCATCGACTGGGAGTATGCGGCGATGGGGAGCCGTTATTTTGATGTCGCCATTGCTGGCGAAGCACTGCCTGACGGTGAGCGAGACTCCATGATGAAACAGGTATTTGGCGACACATTGGACACCGACTTGATGGCAGCAGGGAACCAAATCGCGACGCTGGTGACGGCCCTGTGGCAGAGCTGTTTTGCCATCACTGCCGCACAACGGCCTGCCGATTGGGTCGAGCAGACTCTCAGCCCATGACCGCTCAATGGCACATCCTCGGCGTTGGCGCGATTGGTGGGCTCTTTGCCTGCCGACTGCAATCAGGTGGCGCGGACGTCACTCTGCTGAGCAGGGATTGTGAAGAAGCCTCTCGAGAGTTGGTTCTGAAACACACGATCAGCGAGCGCTTCCACTTTCCGCAGCAGACCATAACCTCTAACGAAGACTCCATTGAGCACTTGCTGGTCTGTACTAAAGCGTGGGCTGTCGAGTCGGCGATCAAAGCCGTAGCACCCCGACTTTCAGCGACCAGCGTTGTGGTATTGCTCTGCAACGGAATGGGTCTCGCCGAGGCTGTTGCGCCCCTGATTGGCGAGGCGCAGTTGGTGGTGGGATCCACTACGTCTGGATGCCGTCGCTCAAGCGAGGGAAAGCTGATTGTCTCCGGTGACGGCCGCACTCAACTCGGCATGCTGGACTCGAGCCCGGCACCGACATGGCTGTCGCCCTGGCGCCACGGCGTACCCGAATTTGAGTGGGAGACCGGCATCCGGTCAGTGCTGCTCGGCAAGGTCGCACTCAATGCGGTAATCAATCCGCTGACTGCACTCCATGGCGTCACCAACGGCAACCTCATGCAGCCACCGTTGCGGGCAATCACCGAGGACGTGATCAAGGAGGTACAGAGCCTGCTCTGTAGTGCCGACGACGGGGAAATCGCCTCGGCGCTACCGGCGCGAGTACGAGCTGTTTGCAACAGCACCGCCGCCAATCACTCATCTATGCGCGTGGATATGGAGAGCGGCAGGCGAACCGAGATTGATGCAATCGTCGGCTGGTTACTGTCGAGTTTCACACCGCACCCGCCTGCAACCCCGATACTCAGTGAGCTGTATGACGCAGTAAAAAAACGAGAGCCAGAGGTGTTGGGCGCTTAGAGGAGCGCGAGCAATGAAGCCACCACTACCCAAACCCCGGTCGCTCGGTTCATCGCCTTTCGCGCCGTCTCTACCGCGGACACAACACCCTGAGGATCATCCAACTCCTCGTCATCAAGGCGCCACGCGCGGCTGATTCCCTGCGCCAAAAGAGTCTCGGCAGTCACCTGTGTATCGAGTGCCTCCCGGGTCAACAAGCCCTTTGATCGGTCGAAGTCACCCAGCACACAGTAGGTGAGCAGCAAGACCCTCGATGGCAACCAGTCCAATAGACGCTGGGCCGCATCAAAGCGACCGTCGCTGTCAGTATTGGCCAATGCTACCAGCCGATAGGCTGCCGCGCCGAAGGGCCCCAACAACCAGAAGTACAGCACGGGCGGAAACCATCTAGCGAAACCGCGGTACGCGAAATCACGCAGCGCGCGCGCGCCGCGCGCCTCTCCCGAGTCTCGGTCGCCGGCAGATTCGCTCAGCAGCATAGCTGCGCCTTCCTCGTCGCCAACGCGGGCGCGAGCCAGAAAGCGCTGTAATTCGGTGGGGTAGTCTCCCCTCCCCAGCGAAAAATACAAAAGTGCCGTTCCCAGGAGCGCCTCAGCGAGGCCACCCAGTAAGGCCTCCAGAGCCCATAACACCGCCACACCCGCAAGTAGCGGCGCGCCAACTCGCAAAGCCAATGAGGGCCAGAGATCGAGTTCGACGGCATCGACGCGACGGCTGAGCGCATAAAACCAACGATCACCATGCAGTGGCCCACCCGCACCCAACAGCGCAAAAAGGCCCACCGCAACAATGAAAATGAGGTACGACACTCCCGTGTCTCCTTACTGCTGTGACTGACTGGCGACAACGCGAGACCAGTCAAATGCCGGTCCCGGATCGGTCTTACGACCAGGCGCAATATCGCTGTGTCCAACGATAGCATCGTGCCGGATATCCGGGTATTGCTTTGTCAGGACCGCTAATAGCTGATTCAAGGCCTCGTATTGCAAGTCGGTATAAGCCTCGTCATCACAGCCCTCAAGTTCGATACCAATACTGAAATCATTGCATTGCTCACGCCCTTGCCAGCAGGAGACGCCAGCATGCCAAGCGCGCGCATCGGTTGACACAAACTGCACCACCTCGCCCGTGCGCCGGAGCAGAAAATGGGCTGACACCTCGAGGCCCGATATTTCAGCAAAATATGGATGTGCGTCAGGGTCGAGCGAATTGGTAAACAGCGCTTCTATCTCGGGACCGCCATACTGGCCCGGCGGCAAAGAGATACCGTGTATAACGACCAGCTGGGTCACTTCCCCCTCGGGCCGGGGGTTACAATTAGGAGACGGCACACGACGGGCACCTGCGAGCCAGCCCCCGGTGATCTTCCATTGGTCAGTGGTAGTCGTCACGGGGTAATCTTATCGCAGACTTGGGAGAACGAGCGCCGGACGCCCGTCTCGATAATCCATGCCGTTGGAACCACAGCCAGCTATGATCACCCCAGATTACATTGCCAAACTTGTTGCCCAAGCGCTCGCTGAGGATATCGAGAGCGGAGATATCACGGCCGAGCTCATCGGCGCTAACGTACAGACCAGCGGCCGCATCGTGACGCGTGAAGACGGCATCCTGTGCGGAACTGCCTTTGCGCTAGAAGCCTTTCAGCAGATTGATCCCAGCTGTCATGTTGAATGGGCTGCGCAGGATGGCGATGTGCTCACAGCCAGCAACACACTGTGCACCCTGAGCGGACCCGCACGGGCACTCCTGACTGCGGAGCGCACGGCACTCAATTTCTTACAGTTGTTATCCGGTACCGCGACGACCGCAAGCCACTATGCCGCGCGTGTGGCACACACCAAGGTCAAGCTGCTGGATACCCGTAAAACTGTGCCTGGGCTGAGATTGGCACAGAAATACGCGGTGACGTGCGGGGGGTGTTTCAACCACCGCATCGGATTGTTTGATGCCTTCCTGATCAAAGAGAACCACATCTCGGCCGCTGGTGGTATTGCCGAGGCCGTCGCCGCAACGAGAAGCGTCGCACCCGGCAAGCCGTTAGAAGTCGAGGTAGAGAACGAGGCGGAACTAGAGCAGGCGCTCACAGCGGGTGCAGATCGCATCATGCTGGATAACTTTACGCTGGAGGGACTCCGAAGCGCCGTGGCACACGCGGCGGGCAGAGCTGAGCTTGAGGCGTCGGGCAACGTCACCGACGAGACCCTGGTCGCCATCGCAGAAACCGGCGTGGACTTCATCTCAATCGGTGCGCTAACCAAACATGTCAGGGCTTTGGATCTGTCGATGCGGATCGACTGACACCGCTAGCTGTGGGTGGGCTAGCTGTGGATGGGCTCGCTGCTCACCAGTACGCCGTTGCGATCCGCGTAGAGCCAGTCACCGGGTGCTACCGGTACCTCACGTAACAGCAGCGGAATATCCCGGTCGCCGACCCCCTGCTTATCCGTTTTGACGGGGCACACGCCGAGCGCCTGCACACCGATATCGATCCCGTCGATGACCTCGACATCGCGAATCGCGCCGATCACAACGACCCCTGCCCAACCATTATCCGAGGCGAGCTGAGCGAGACGATCACCGAGCAGCGATCGGTGCAGGGCGCCCTGTCCATCCACTAGCAACACCCGACCTTCACCCGGCTCAGCGACTGCTTCAGCTACTCGGGAGTTGTCGGCGTTGCAAGCTATCGTGGAGACAGGGCCCGCAAAGCGCTCCCGGGCACCAACTGCACGAAACTGGAAGCCCAGATGCTGGGCCGCAGGATGCGCATCCGATAAATCGGGTGTTGTGAAGGCGACCAACAGATCAGAACCAGTCATAGGAGAACGCAGACAGGCTCTCACCCGGCGCGTCGATAGCGCCCGCGTGGGCGCGCGCCCTAGGCAGCAAGCGCTCCATGTAAAACTGCGCGGTATTCACTTTTCGGTCACAGAAGACCACCCGCTCGCCGTCAGCGGACAAATTGGCCGCCACCAGCGCGCCGCGCGCCAGCTGCCAGCCGCCGAACAGGTAGCCGGTCTGCATCATGTAATCAAATGAGCCACCCAAGGCGGCAAAACGGTCATCGCCCAAAGTGGCGAGCAGACGCTGCGTCGTGTGGACGTGATCCGCGAGGGATTCCGCAAGACGCGCCCCCACACTGTGGAGCCGAGTGTCACTGTGGCCTTGCAATGTGGCGACCACGTCACGAATTTCGGCTTGCATGGCCTCCATGGTGGCGCCACCGTCGCGACCCAGCTTGCGGTTCAGCAGGTCCGCCGCCTGGATGCCGTTGGTGCCCTCGTAGATCGGCGTAATGCGCACGTCCCGCAAATACTGCGCCGCACCGGTTTCCTCAACGTAGCCCATGCCGCCGTGTACCTGCACCCCCAAAGAGGTCACCTCCATACCCAGCTCAGTGAGCCAGCCTTTGATCACGGGGATCATCAGATCAATGCGGCGCTGACTCGCCTCGCGGGTCCCCTCGGGACCGGCGTGGGCAAGGTCCATGGTCACCGCCTCAGAATACGCCAGCGCGCGCATGGCTTCATTGAGCGCACGCATTGTCAGCAGCATGCGCTTCACATCGGCGTGCTCCACAATCGGTACTCCGCCCTGAACCCGCTCCCGCGCGTAGGCCACCGCCTTTTGGTATGCGCCCTCGGAGGCACCGAGACCCTGCAAGCCCACCTTTAGACGCGCCTCGTTCATCATCGTGAACATGCAGGCGAGGCCCTGATTCTCCTCGCCCACCAGGTAACCGATCGCACCGCCGTTGTCGCCGTAGGCCATGACACAGGTGGGACTGCCGTGAATACCCAGCTTGTGCTCAACGGAAACCGGGTAGGCATCGTTGCGCTCGCCTAGTGAGCCGTCCTCATTCACCATGAACTTGGGCACCAGAAACAGCGATATACCGCGGCTGCCCTCGGGCGCATCGGGGAGACGCGCCAAGACCAGATGGATGATGTTATCGGTCGCGTCGTGATCACCCCAGGTGATGTAAATCTTCTGCCCATAAATGCGGTAATGATCTCCCTCGCGCTCGGCGCGGGTTTTCATAGGACCCAGATCGGACCCGGCTCCGGATTCGGTGAGGTTCATGGTGCCCGACCACTCACCCGAGTAGATCTTTTCTAGGTAGGTGGATTGAAGCGCCTCATTCGCGTGGGCCGAGATGGCCAGCGCAGCACCAGCGCTGAGGAAAGGCTCAAGCGCAAAGGCCATGTCGGCACTGTTCCACATCTCGCAGGCGGCGGTGCCGAAAAGCTCCGGTAGGCCCTGCCCACCCTGGTCCTGCGGTGCCGAGATACCGACCCAACCACCGGCGCCCAATTGCTGAATGGCGTCGCCATAGCCTGGCGGAATAGTGACCGCGCTGTCACTGCAGCGCGCCGGATGCGCATCACCCACCCGCCGCAGGGGCGAGACCACATCGGAAGCGAACTTGGCGGCTTCATCGAGGAGCGCTGTGGTCAGGTCACTGCCCAAACCCAGCTCTGCGTAATGGGGGAGCTCACCCAGCACCGAGCCGACATCGAGCACATCGTCGATCAGAAACTGCATGTCATCCGTGGGGGCCGTATACATCGTGTCTTCCTCGTTTTGGAATCGTGTCGGCGCGGGCTTCGACTGCGCCATCCGCTTGGGTACCGCACATCTTTGCCCCGCCAGAGCCATACGGCAAAAATATGACCGAAGAGTTATAATTCATCACATGAATAAAGGCGGGCACGCCTGACACGCATTATATGAAAAACCTTAACCAAATTGATCTCAATCTGCTGGTTTATCTGGAGGTGCTGCTGCGCGAGCGCAATGTGACCCAAGCCGCGAATCAACTGGGGCTGTCACAACCCGCGATGAGCAACGGACTCAGAAGACTGCGGACCCTGTTTGACGACCCACTGCTGGTGCGCACCTCTGAGGGCATGACCCCCACCGAACGCGCACTGGAACTGGAACCTCTGGTCAAGGAGATTCTCTTGGGCGTGGATCGCGCCATGCAGCCCGCCACCGAGTTCGCGCCGGGCGAGGCGCAGATGGTGGTACGTATCATGGCCAGCGACTATGCCGAGTCCACACTTTTCCCTGCGGTGCTCACGCAACTCCGCGAGCACGCCCCGGGTATCACGCTCGACATCATGAACCCTTCAGATGTGAGCTTTCTGGACGTGGAGCGCGGCAAGGTCGACCTGGTCATCAACCGCTTCGACCAAATGCCACAGTCTTTTCATCAGATCACGCTCTGGGAGGACAGCTTCTCCTGCCTGATGAGCGCCGACAATCCGATCCTTGAGGATTTTTCGCTGGAGAGCTACCTCAGCGCCGATCACATCTGGGTCAGCAAAACCGGTATGGGGGTTGGCGTGGGGGTGGATCCCGGTGACGTGCAGCGACTGGGCTGGGTCGATGCCGCGCTCGCACAGCAGGGCGAGAAGCGACAGATACGCGTCTTTACCCGCCACTACCAAGCTGCCATGACCTTAGCCGAGCAGAACGACCTGATCGTGACCCTGCCAACCCGCGCGACGCGCCTGAAACACGACC
>JADHQF010000032.1 GCA_016778085.1 Luminiphilus sp.
TGCGTCGCGCCGCCGCGACGCGCCACCCCCGGTCAAGCAAAGACAAACCCGCTCGCGTACCAATATCACCACAGCCAAGGATCAACACCTGCATGGCTTCACGGCCTTATCAAACAATCGCTAAGATACGAGCCTACCACGAGGCCTTTTTTTGATCGGGGCGCACTTGAACCAAACAATTCTTCAGCATCCTGTTACCACACTCCGCGGGGTGGGAGACAAGATGGCGTCCCGACTGGCAGACATCGGCATCCGCTCGCTGGAAGATTTGCTCTTTCATTTTCCACTCCGGTATCAGGACCGCACGAAAATCACTGCCATAGGCGGTTTACGCGATCAGATCGACGCAGTCGTCGAGGCGGAGGTCCGCGCGGCTGCCGTGACCATGGGCCGAAGGAGGACGCTGCTAGTCAAAGTTGATGACGGCACCGGGTTGCTCACCCTGCGGTTTTTCCACTTTCGGCAAGCCCAGGTCTCTCAGTTTAGGCAAGGGTCCGCCATTCAGCTCTTTGGCACGCCTCGGCGGGTAGGTGGGCAAATGGAAATGGTGCATCCCGAATACAGACTGGGAGAAAGCGCACAACTTTTAGAGGCCGCACTGACACCCGTTTATCCAACGGTCAGCGGTCTGGGTCAAAGCACCTGGCGGAAGCTGTGTGGCCAGGCGCTTGCGCTGCTCAGCAAAAATCCGCCTGGGGACTTACTTGACGGGATCACAGATGATCACGTGAGCCTCACAGAAGCCATCACCTTTCTACACAACCCGCCGCCGACCGCGGAGCTCAGTCAGATTCAACAAGGAACGCACCCCGCACAAATTCGACTAGCCCGAGAAGAACTCATCGCGCATCAACTGACCGTGCAGGGCGTCCGCGACAGCGAGCGGCGCCACCCCGCACCCGCCATCGCGCCGGCATCATCTGCCGCAGCGGCGTTCCTGAAGGCGCTCCCCTTTGCACCCACTTCCGCGCAACAGCGCGTTGCCATCGAGCTGGCCGAGGATATGGCACAAACACAGCCCATGCTCAGATTGGTTCAGGGTGACGTGGGCTCAGGCAAAACACTGGTTGCGGCGCGAGCGGCACTCGATACGATCGCGGCTGGCTACCAGGTAGCCTTCATGGCGCCTACCGAATTGCTGGCAGAGCAACACTACGCCACCCTCGACGCATGGCTGACACCCCTCGATCAGTCTGTGGCCTGGCTCAGTGGCCGAACCAAAGGTCAAGCGCGCCAACACGTCCTGCAGCAACTAGCGAGCGGCGAGGCGCCTCTGGTCGTTGGCACCCATGCGTTGTTTCAGGATGACGTGCACTTTCATCGACTCGGTCTGATTATTGTCGATGAACAGCATCGTTTTGGTGTTCACCAACGGCTATCACTGGCTGATAAAGGCGTAGGCGAGGAGCACCCACATCAACTGGCGCTGACCGCCACACCGATTCCTCGGTCACTGGCCATGGTGGCCTACGGTGACCTCGACTGCTCGATCATCGATGAATTACCGCCGGGCCGCCAACCGGTCACCACGACGCTCATGGACCACACGCGACGCGACGCCGTTATGCGGCGCGTGGGGGGTGCCTGCCGAGAAGGCAGGCAGGCGTATTGGGTCTGCACGGCCATCGAGGAAAGTGACACTTTGGATATCGAGGCGGCAGAAGCGACACTCGATCAATTGCAACAGGCGCTGCCTGATGTGCAGATCGGCCTCGTGCACGGCAAGCTGAAACCCGCCGAGAAAGCCGCAGTGATGGCGGCATTCAAGACCGGCGAACTCCAGCTGCTGGTTGCTACCACGGTGATCGAAGTGGGTGTTGATGTGCCCAACGCAAGTCTGATGATCATCGACAATGCGGAGCGCTTGGGACTCGCCCAGCTACACCAGCTGAGAGGGCGGGTGGGGCGCGGCGCCGTCGACAGCCACTGCCTGTTGCTTTATCGCCAGCCGCTCTCCGATACCGCCCAGCAGCGCCTGAAAGTGATGCAGGAGTCCCATGACGGCTTTGTCATTGCCGAGGCCGACCTGGCGATTCGCGGACCGGGCGAGTTACTGGGAACCCGCCAAACGGGTCTCGCGGCATTCAGAATAGCGCTGCTGCCAGAGCACGAACCCCTACTTGTCGAAGCACAGGAAATAGCAGGGAGGCTGTACGAGCGCGACCCGGGCCGCGCGCAGGCCCTGATGCAAAGGTGGGCCGGTGCCCGTGCAGATTTCGCCAGAGTCTGATCACTCCCTGTCGCATCCCCCCCCGCAGGCCGCTAGACTGTGCGGCCGCGAGTCAAGAATGCATTCCTTTGAGTGAGTTATCCCCTTCGTTAAATCCTTCTGGCGCCTCGTCAAAATGGCGTGCTGCGTTAGAGATCATGCGCTTTGATAAACCGATCGGCACCTTTCTGTTAGCGGCTCCGACACTTTGGGGTATTGCACTGGCCAACGAGGGTTTCCCGAGCCTGCGGCTGCTCGCCATCTTCTCGGCCGGCATCGTGGTGATGCGGGCGGCGGGGTGTATTGCCAACGACCTCGCAGACCGGAATCTCGATGGTCACGTGGAACGCACACGGCTGCGCCCGCTGGTTACCGGCGCACTGACCGTCAAAGAGGCGCTGGCACTCCTCTTGTTATTGCTGGCTATCGCGCTGGGCCTTGTGGCTCTGACCAACCCGCTGACCATTAACCTGTCCTTTGCGGGAGCCGGCCTGGCGCTGATCTATCCTTTGATGAAGCGGATCACCCACTTACCGCAGATCGTGCTCGGCACTGCCTTTTCATGGAGCATTCCCATGGCCTTCGCGGCAAGCATCAATGCCTTACCCAGTGCGCTCTGGTGGCTATTTGTTGCCAACTTGTTGTGGACGATGATCTATGACACCCAATACGCCATGGTTGATCGGGAGGACGACCTGTCGGTAGGCATCAAATCCACCGCCATTCTCTTTGGCAACCTCGACGTGCGGATCATTGGCCTGTTGCAGTGCGTCTGCCTGATCGCTTTTTGGCGCTGTGGGGTCGCTTTTGCACTGGGCCCGATCTATTACACTGCCGTCGCCACCGTTGGCATCCTGTTTGCCCGGCACCTGTGGCTAATCCGGGACCGCGACATCGAGCAATGCTTTGCGGCCTTTAACCAGAGCAAGTGGATAGGCCTGATTATTCTCATGGGTCTTTGCGGCCACTTCTGGATTGGTGTCAGCTCCGGCTGAGCACGATGGACGCCTTTGACGCCAAACTGCATCGGTCCATCGCGGATCTCGACCCCTCGCTGTGGCAATCCTGCTTTGGTGACAGTGACCCCTTTCTGCGCTGGGACTTCCTGCATGGGCTGGAAACCTCCGCCTGCACCACCGCCGAGAGCGGTTGGCAGCCGGCGCATATCACACTGGAGCAGAGCGGAACGCCGGCCGGGGTGCTGCCCGCGTATCTCAAGACCCACAGTTACGGCGAGTACGTTTTCGACTGGTCCTGGGCGGATGCGTGGCAGCGCATGGGGCTTCGTTACTATCCCAAGCTCGTGACGGCAATTCCTTTCACGCCGGCCACCGGGCGGCGGCTGGGTGACCTGACCGGAGACGCTGGTGCGATCGCCACCATGGCGACCTGTGTCAAAGCAATGAGCGAGGAACTTGAGATCTCCAGCTGGCACGTGTTGTTTCTGGATGAGGCCGCCTCAGAGCAGCTACGCAGCTGCGAGATGCCTCAGCGACTGACAACCCAATTTCATTGGTTTAACCGCGACTACCGTGACTTTCAGGACTTTCTCGATCGCTTCAGCAGTCGCAAACGCAAAAATCTACGGCGGGAGCGTGAACAAATCTCTCGACAAGGCCTCTCGCTAAAAACACTGAAGGGCGAGGAGATCGGTCCCGAACAGTGGCAATTCTTTCACCGCTGTTACCAAACAACCTACGCCAAACGCTCAGGGCACGGTGGCTATCTGACGGAACGATTTTTTACTGAGACCTGCCCGGGTTTGGGGCAGGTGCCGGTCATGGTCATCGCAGAGCGAGACCAACAGCCCGTCGCGGCGTCGCTGTTTTTTGAGGGAGAGAACACGCTTTACGGACGCTACTGGGGTTGCCTCGCAGAGTTTGAGTTCCTGCATTTTGAGGCCTGCTATTACCGCGGCATCGAATACTGTATTGATGCCGGGTTGTCGCGCTTTGACCCGGGGGCTCAGGGAGAACACAAAATTCAGCGAGGGTTCGAACCGATTTTGACCTACTCAAATCACTGGATTGTCGATGAGCGCTTGCGCGAAGCCGTGGCGCAGTTCGCAGAACAGGAGTCAGAACAGGTCCGCGCCTACCAGCGTGAGGCCTCGACCTTGTTGCCCTTCAAGCAGGAGAGTGATCAGCCTTGAGGGGGTGCGTCACGCAAGAATACCCAGTTGTTACCCTCTGAGTGCTCTTTGCTGTAGTAGTAGCCATCGCCCTTGAAGCGCTTGAGCCCTGCGGGTTCGTTGAGACCCTTCTGGATAATGTAACGGGCCATGACCCCGCGCGCCTTCTTGGCGAAGAAGGAAATCATTTTGTACTGGCCGTTTTTTAGGTCGCGAAACTGTGGCGTGATGACCTCAACGTCCAACAACTTGGGTTTGACCGCCTTGAAGTATTCATTGGAGGCTAGATTGACCAGAACCGGGCTACCGGTCGCTTTGAGGTGCTGCCCCAAGGTCTCGGTAATGCGATCACCCCAGAACTCATACAGGTTTTTCCCGCCCGCATTGGCAAATGGCAGGCCCATCTCCAGCCGGTAAGGCTGCATAAGGTCCAGCGGTCGCAACAATCCATATAGACCAGAGAGAATGCGCAGATGCTTCTGTGCGAAGGCCAGCTCGTCGGCACTCAAAGTCTCTGCCTGCAGCCCGGTGTAGACATCTCCCTTGAAGGCCAGCACAGATTGTTTGGCATTCTTCAGCGAGAAGTCGGGCTCCCAATTCATGAATCGCTCATGGTTCAGGGTGGCGATTTTCTCCGATACCCCCATCAAACCCTGAATATCCTCAGGGTCCATCTTGCGGGCGCTCTTAACCAGCGACGCCGCCTGATCGATAAACAAAGGTTGCGTTGATTTTTTGGTGGTCGGCGCCGTCTCGTAATCGAGGGTCTTGGCCGGCGACAGAATAGAAAGCACGGGTTCGCCTCTTCTGCAATCTCTTGAGTCAGAATGATAACCTTGCACGTCTTCGATAAAAACCGCGGGATTCTCATGCCATCCGACGCCCCACCGGCGAGCACACTGGATCAAGGCATAGTTTGGCTGGGGCGCACCGTGTCTTGGTGCGTCCCGATCATGGCGTTGCTGGTGCTGGTGATCGTCGTGTTGCGCTACGGCTTCAATACTGGCGCAATCGCCGCTCAAGAGACCGTGCAGTACCTCCACGCCGCCATTTTTATGCTGGGTGCGGCGGTGGCCTTGCAAGCAGATCAACACGTTCGGGTTGATATCTTCTATCGGCGCTTCTCGGAGCGTCAGCAGGCGTGGGTCAATGGGCTGGGTCATGTTGTCTTCACCCTGCCGCTGTGTGGTTTGATTGGCTGGGGCTCCTGGGACTACGTGATAGACAGCTGGTCTGCCAGAGAAGCCTCCCCCGAACCCGGTGGTCTGCCCTTCGTCTACCTGCTTAAGACGCTGATCCCGGCAATGGCCTTGCTGCTCGCCCTTCAGGCATTGGCGCAGATCGCTCGCGCGCTAACGATACTCCGGCAGAGAGGTAGCGCCTGATGGAAGGACAATTGGCGCTCACCATGTTTATCGTCGTCTGCGGCGTATTGCTGCTGGGCTTCCCCGTGGCACTGACCCTCGGCGGCACCGCACTGGGATTTGCGGCGCTGGGCATTCTGATCGGGCACTTTGATTCGGACTATCTCACCGCCCTGACCGGTCGCATTTTTGGCACGATGAGCAATGAAACCCTCGTGGCGGTACCCCTGTTCATTCTCATGGGCGTGGTGCTGGAGCGAGCAAAAATCGCAGAGGACCTGCTCGCCAATATGGCCGGTTTATTTGGTGAGCGGCCCGGCGGCTTGGGAGTCGCCGTCATTATCGTGGGCGCGCTGCTGGCGGCGAGCACAGGCATTGTCGGCGCCACAGTCGTAACCATGGGGGTGCTCGCGCTTCCTTCCATGCTGAGAGCGGGGTATCAACCGCAGCTGGCAACCGGCACCATCTGTGCCACCGGGACCTTGGGCCAGATTATTCCGCCATCGATTGCGCTGGTTTTGCTGGGTGACATCATGTCCAGTGCGTATCAGCAAGCGCAGCTCCGCATAAACATCATCAATACCGATACCGTTTCGGTGGGGGACCTGTTTGTGGGCGCCATAGTCCCGGGCGTCGTGCTGGTCATACTCTACCTGACTTATGTGTTATTGCGCGCAGCGTTGCAGCCTGCCAGCGCGCCCGCCGCCGTTGTGGATAAGACCGATGCCCGCACAGCCGTTCTAGCGGTGCTGCCACCCCTGGGGCTGATCGTGCTGGTCCTAGGCTCCATTCTCGCCGGTGCGGCCACCCCGACAGAAGCCGCAGGCGTTGGCGCCACCGGTGCTTTGTTCTTGGCCTGGGCGCGCGGCGCGCTTTCATTCAATGTAATGCGAGATATCTCACGCTCGACGCTCTACACCACCAGCATGGTCTTTTTGATTCTCATTGGCGCGGCAGTGTTTTCACTCGTCTTTCGCGGGTTCGGTGGCGACAGTCTGATTGAAAGCTTTTTTGAAGAACTTGGCGGCGGACCCCACATGGCGTTGCTGGTGGTCATGCTGGTCATGTTCTTGCTTGGCTTCATCCTCGACTTCATCGAGATTACGTTTGTGGTGGTGCCCGTGGTTGGGCCCGTGCTGCTATCGATGGGATTTGACCCCATCTGGTTGGGGGTCATGATTGCGGTCAACCTGCAGACATCTTTCCTGACACCACCTTTTGGTTTCGCGCTGTTCTACTTGCGCGGCGTCGCGCCGGACAGTGTCAGCACGCGAGCGATTTATTCGGGTGTACTGCCCTTTGTATTGATTCAGCTGCTGTTGCTGGTGCTGATGTGGTGGTGGCCCAATCTAGTGCTATGGCTGCCGGGGCTATTGGGGCGATAATAGGTTTTGTCGGCCGCGGGCGGTGTTACCGCCACCCCGCTCGGTATATCACAAACGGGCAAACCGCCATCAGGGGGACATCATGTCAGTAGAAGAGCTCGATACGCATCCACTGCCTTTCGGCGAGCTGGCACTACAAACCATTGCCATGCCGAAAGATACCAACGCCAACGGCGACATTTTCGGTGGGTGGTTGCTGTCACAAATGGATCTGGCGGGCAGCATTACCGCCTCAGAGCTTGCCGAAGGACGGGTGGCCACAGTGGCCATTGAGGGCATGTCGTTTCTTACACCCGTGCATGTGGGTGCCGTCGTCAGCTGCTACTGCGATGTGCTGGAGACGGGGCGCAGCTCTGTTCGGATTCTGGTAGAGGTTTGGATTAACGCGAAACAGGATGGCGAGCCCCTCAAAGTCACGGAGGGGGAGTTTATTTACGTGGCCATCGACGAGAACAAGCTCACTCGGCCGATTGCTCAGTAAGTGAAACCGGCGGTAACAGCCGGTTCCGGCCGTTGAGATACGCACGCTCGGAAATCTCGTGGTAAGTCCGCACTTTCGTCGCAAACGCAAAGTAGGAAGCGGCAATCTTTTTGGCCATGGGGTCGGCATTGACCAGTGCCTCAATCGCCACCTGACTGCTTTCATACAGCGCGTCCATCACATCATCCGGTAACGGCAACACCTTGGTATCAAACTCGGTGAGCAGAATCTGCAAAGACTCACTGTTGTTGGCGGTGAAATCGTCCAGCATATCGGTATTGGTGGCGCGCGCCGCGACCCGAACAATCGCCTGTAAATCCTCAGGCAGTGCCGCCAGCGCTTCCGCGTTAACGATGGTTTCAAGCATGGCGCCCGGCTCGTGCCATCCGGGGTAATAGTAATAGTCCCCCACCTCCATCAAGCCAAGCGTGCGGTCGTTGTAGGGCCCCACCCATTCCACCGCATCGATCACGCCGGTTTGCATTGAGGTGTACACCTCTCCCCCGGCTATGCGCACCGCAGATCCACCTGCAGCGTCGAAAACCTCGCCAGCCAGGCCGGGAATCCGCATCTTCAGCCCCTCGAGGTCGGCGCGGTTATTAAGACGAATATTGAACCAACCCGCCATCTGAACGCCGGTGCTGCCCCCCGCAAAGGGCACAACCCCAAAGGGCGCATAAAGTTCTCGCCACAACTCGAGCCCGCCGCCATAGTGGAGCCAGCCGTTGGCTTCCTGCGCCGTCATGCCAAAGGGCACCGCCGTATAAAAGACAGACGCAGGAATCTTGCCCTTCCAGTAATAGGCGGCACCGTGGCCAGCCTCGGCCACCCCTCTGGAAACCGCATCAAAGACTTCAAAAGCCGGCACAATCTCACCGGCACCAAACACCTTGATGCGTAGCCGTCCCCCTGAGGCTTCGTTGACCCGGCGCGCGAAATTTTCCGGCGCCGTACCAAGGCCCGGCAGGCCCTTGGGCCAGGTGGTGACCAGTTTCCATTCAATGGCCTCTACCGGGCCATCCTGACTCACCGTTGCCGACTCAGGACCTTCGACTCGATCCAGAGTCCACAGGGCAATGACCGCCACTAAGGCGGCTGTGAGGACTACAACGACAACGGGAAGCACCTGTTTTTCGCGCATGCCCAGTCCTTAGAGTATCGTCAGGTTGGCGTATTGAAGCACAAGCCACTTACTGCCTTCACTGAAGCTGACCTCCACCCGGGCATTGCTACCCTGGCCCTCGAACTGGGTCACAACCCCCTCACCAAAGACTTGATGCAGCACGCGTTTGCCCAGATCGATGCCGGCAGGCGGCGGCTCGGACAATGAAGCATGAGCCAGTGAGCCCACGGGGCGGGAGACAGCGCCATTGAGGCGCACCTCTTCAATCAACTCTGCCGGGATCTCGCGAATGAATCGCGAGGGTTTGTTGTACATATCACCACCGTGGAGGCGTCGGTTTTCAGCGTAGGTGATCGCCAGTTTTTTCATGGCCCGGGTGATACCGACATACGCCAACCGTCGCTCTTCCTCCAGACGGCCAGGCTCTTCCAACGACATCTGGTGGGGAAACAGGTTCTCCTCCATGCCGGCAATGAACACCAGTGGGAACTCGAGACCCTTGGCAGAGTGCAGTGTCATCATTTGAATGCTGTCCTCATAGGGGTCGGCCTGACCTTCCCCTGCGTCGAGCGCCGCACTGTCAAGAAACGCCTGCAGTGGCGAGATCTCCTCATCCTCAGGCTCAAACAGGCGTGTGGCCGTCACCAATTCTTGCAGGTTTTCGACCCGGGCCTGACCGCGCTCGCCCTTTTCCGAGCGGTGATAGTCGAGGAGGCCGCTGACTTCAATGACATGCTCGGTCAGCTCATCAAGCGGGAGCGTCTCTGAGGAACGATCCAGATCGTCGATGAGCGCCTGAAAATTACCGAGCGCCGTTAGCGCTCTGGCGGGTAAAAGGCTCTGCTCGCGGGTGCGATGAATTGCCCGCCACATCGGGATCTGCTCAGCGCGTGCGACCTCTCGAATTTTCTCGACCGTCTTGCTCCCAATGCCCCGGGGCGGGGTATTCAGGACTCGCTCCAGTGCAGGGTCGTCGTCTCGCGTTTGGGCTAATCGCAAATAAGCGAGTGCGTTGCGGATCTCAAGGCGCTCATAAAAGCGCTGTCCGCCATAAATTCGGTAGGGAATACCCTCTCGCAGTAGCGCCTCTTCTAGCACCCGTGACTGCGCGTTCGAACGATACAAAATGGCAATGGACCGTCGAGGGTTGCCGTCGCTGAACCAGGTTTCGGCCTGCTCGACGATGTAGCGCGCCTCATCTTGCTCGTTGAAGCCGGCGTAGAGGGTGATGGGCTCTCCTCGCTCACCCTCTGTCCAGAGATTTTTGCCAAGGCGCCCTGCATTGCGCGCAATCAATCCGTTAGCTGCCTCAAGAATCGTCGCCGTAGAGCGGTAGTTCTGCTCCAGCCGGATGGTCTCGGTGCCGGCAAAATCCTCAGCAAAGCGCTGGATATTCTCGACTCTTGCGCCTCTCCAGCCGTAGATCGATTGATCGTCGTCACCGACCGCGACAACCGGGATCGTCTGCCCTGCCAGCACTCTGAGCCAGGCGTATTGAATGGTGTTGGTGTCCTGAAACTCGTCCACCAGAATGGTTTTGAATCGTTGCTGGTAATGCTGCAGGGTCTCCGGCGACTTCAGCCACAATTCATGGGCGCGCAATAACAACTCTGCAAAATCGACCAGCCCTCCGCGCTCGCAGGTTTCCTCATAGGCCGCATAAATGCGCACCATGGTCTTGGCATAGAGATCCCCCTCCGGGGCCTCTACATGCCGCGCGCGCAGTCCTTCGTCTTTTTGCCCGTTGATGAACCACTGCGCCTGCTTGGGCGGCCAGCGCGCCTCATCGAGGTCGAGTTCTCGGCAAATGCGTTTGACGACCCGCAGTTGATCATCGCTATCGAGAATCTGGAACTGCTGCGGCAGTCCTGCCTCGCGCCAATGCGCTTTCAGGAGTCGATGCGCGAGGCCGTGGAAGGTCCCCACCCACAGACCGTGGGTGGGCATCTGCAACATGTCCTCTATGCGGCCCCGCATTTCTCGCGCAGCCTTGTTAGTAAAGGTGACGGACAGTACGGAATGGGCAGAAAACCCCTCCGCCCGAATCAACCAGGCGATACGGTGCACCAGGACACGTGTTTTGCCCGACCCCGCACCTGCCAGCACCAACAGATTGCCGGAAGAGGCGGTCACGGCCTCTCGCTGCGCCGTGTTTAACGGGTTTAGAATATCCGATACATCCATGCGTGCAGTGTACCGGAATGGTGTGAAATGGCTGAAACGACCGCCACTGGCACAGTGCGGATGGCGGTTCCTTCACATCGTTTTCATTGGTATAACGGAAAGGTGTCGAGTGGGGCTTCTGCGGCAACTTGCCGGTCGTGACCGCCTTACACCTATGTGTGGGTACACGACCTGACGCCGCCCCGACAACCGCTTTATCTAAAAAGGAACACCATATGAAAATTCAAACTGCCTCATTACTGCTGGCGATCACCGTATTGCCCTATGCCACCGCTCAAGCGTGTGACATGCCGGTAGCGCCTCCCACCCCGGACGGCGGCAGCGCAACCCTCGAAGACATGATCGCCGCCCAAGGGGAAGTGAAGGCCTTTCAGGCCGCCAACGCGGAATATCTTGAGTGCGTCGATGACCTGATGGCGGCAGAGAAAGCCTCCCAGGCAGAGGGAGACAAAAGTGCCGAGGAGCGATTTGCGCTCGCCGCTGCGGACTACAACGCCGCGGTATCGCGTGAAGAGCAGGTGGCCGCTGATTTCAATACGGCCATTCGAGCCTATAAGGCTGCCAACCCCGACTGATTGCTCAGGAAGCTGTGCCGGACTCGGCGCCGAAACGGCGCCACTTAGCTAGCGGCGACGACCCCACCTCAGCACACGACACCTGTTTCTGGCGCTACCAGTGACGGATCGTATTGGCCATGATGAAAAAGCAGGTGATGAAATGGACGCCAACAATCAGGGTCCTAATGAGCGCGATCCGGTCGGCTTCTATACTGTCTGCAGAGGCCTTTTCCCCCCGGCGCTTTTGCCCAAATACGCCATAACTTCATCGATCCAATCCTCCTTGATTGATTACGGCTGATTGTGTGATATCCGTGTTTATACGTCTGGCTATGCGCTCCATTGCGTGCAAAGTTGAGGTGGCGTTTTGCACCGCCTTCTCACTTTTTACGTTTTCGCCAATCGAGCGCTGCACCGATTGCAACACCAACCCCTATCCAAACGGGTTCTCTTGGTAGCACAAAAACGCACGCGCCCAGCGCTGTACCGACACCGATCCAGTTGCCAGCACTGCCTCTAATAAAATCATGATTTGAACTTATTCCACTGTTACGCTTTTAGCCAAATTACGAGGCTTATCAACATCGGTGCCCCTCGCGACGGCCACATGATAGGACAGCAACTGCAAAGCGATGGTGAATACCACCGGGCCGGCAAGCACACTGCAATCGGGCATTTCGAGCACCTGGCAATCGGGAGCCGACTCATAACCGGCGTTGGCGCTCGCGAAAACAAACAGTTGCCCACCGCGTGCCCGCACTTCTTCCAAATTGGAGCGCAACTTTTCCATCAGTCGGTCATCAGGTGCCACGGCGACCACCGGCATATCATCATCGACCAGCGCCAAAGGTCCGTGCTTCAACTCGCCCGCGGGGTAAGCCTCCGCATGGATATAGGAAATCTCTTTGAGCTTGAGGGCCCCCTCCATGGCAATGGGGTAATAAATACCCCGGCCCAAAAAGAGCGCGTGGTGTTTGTTCGTAAAATGATGAGACAGCGCCTTGATGCGAGCGTCGTAGTCGAGCACCGCCTCGGCAGCGTCGGCCATCTCCTCGAGAGAGGCAGCCACCTCACCCTCTGATAGCGCCTCTTGGGCGTGATGGCGGGTAAGACACAGGGTGAGATTAAGTAATGCGGCCAGCTGGGCGGTAAAGGCCTTGGTCGATGCCACCCCAATCTCAATGCCGGCCTGTGTGAGATAGACCAGATCGCTGGCGCGCACCATAGCGCTGTGATCCACATTACAAATCGCCAGGCGAGCGAGCACCCGCTCCGAATCTATGTGTTCAAGGGCCGCCAACGTGTCAGCGGTTTCCCCCGATTGCGAGATACCCACCACCAGCGTATTGGGCAGGGTCACCGAGTCGCGATAGCGATACTCCGAAGCGACCTCCACCTGGCATGGCAGCCCTGCCAGTGCCTCAATCCAGTGTCGGGCAACCAGCCCAGCGTGATAACTCGTGCCACAGGCGAGAATCTGTACAGCAGCCACCTGCGGAAACACCTGTGCCGCCGCGGGCCCGAAAACCTCATCTGTCACGGAACCCTGTCTGACCGTATCGCGTAGGCGCGCAGGCTGCTCAAATATCTCTTTCAGCATGAAGTGCTGGTGATCGCCCAGGCCCTCGTCCTCATCCTGAAGTGCCAGCCGGGTGGGTGCTCTGTCAGCGACCTGCCCCTTGCCGTCCAGAATGCGGTAGCCGTCAGCGTTGAGCTCTGCGAGATCACCATCCTCCAGATAGATAAACGTGTCTGTCACAGAGCGGAGTGCCCGGATATCGGACCCGGCAAAGTTTTCACCAATGCCAATACCGAGTACCAGTGGACTGCCGTGCCTCGCTACGACGATGTTATCCGGAGCCTCGCGGTCAACGATGGCCAGCGCATAGGCACCCTCGAGCTGCGGTAAGACGTGCTTTACGGCGTCAAGCAGGGTTTTGCCCGAGGCCACCGCCAATTCGATGAGATGAGCCACCACCTCGGTGTCAGTGTCGGAAATACAAGTCCGGCCCTCGCTGGCTAATTGTTCACGAAGCGCGCTGTGATTTTCGATAATGCCGTTGTGAACGACCGCGACACGCTCGTTAATGATATGCGGATGAGCATTAATGACAGATGGCTCGCCATGGGTCGCCCAACGTGTGTGGGCGATCCCTGTGCCACCCTGAATCGGTGCCCCAAGCTGAGCCTCTTCCAGCGCTGCGACGCGGCCCAGGCACTTATGGCTGGACAGGTGTCCGTCACGATCGATCAGCGCGAATCCAGCGGAGTCGTAACCGCGATACTCGAGCCTGCGCAGGCCCTCGAGCAGGATCTCTGTGCAGTCCCGCCGCGCAGCGACGGCCACAATGCCACACATCAGTCGCTGTCCCCTGGTTTCTCCGGGCGTTGCCAACCATCGATATTGCGCTGCCTACCCCTGGCCACCGCCAGTTGGTTGGCCTTCACGTCATCGGTGACGGTCGAGCCTGCGGCGACAAAGCCACCGGACTCAATCACGAGGGGTGCCACCAAAGTACTGTTTGAGCCCACGAAGACCCCCTCGCCGAGTGTGGTGCGGTGCTTGTTGGCGCCGTCGTAATTGCAGGTAATCGTGCCGGCACCCACATTGCTCTGACTGCCAATATCCGCGTCACCTAGATACGCCAGATGGTTGGCCTTCGCGGCCCTACCGAGCCGCGCATTTTTCACTTCGACAAAGTTACCCACCTTGGCCTGCTCGCCAATGACGGTGCCCGGACGAAGGCGCGCATAGGGGCCAACGACCGCGTCCGACAGCACTTCGGCGCCTTCAATATGGGTGAAAGGCAAAATGCGGGCGCCCGCGCCGATCTGTGCATCGCGCACAATGCAATTTGCGCCGATCGATACACCGTCACCCAACGACACGTTACCTTCAATCACCACGTTCACGTCGATACGAACATCGCGCCCGCATTCGAGACGGCCGCGGATATCGAGCCGCGAACGATCGCTGACCAGCACGCCACCCGTCATGAGTTGTTCGGCCAGTGCCAGCTGATGTTGACGCTCAAGCTGTTCCAGCTGTTGCGGCGTATTCACTCCCTGCGTATCAAAGTCGTTGTCGGAACAGACCACTGTTACCGGCATATCATCCTCCAGGGCCAGCCCGAGCACATCGGGCAAATAGTACTCTGATTGGGCATTGCGATTATCCAAGCGGTTCAGCCACGCGCTCAGCTGCTCGGCGTTGGCCGCCAAAACCCCCGTGTTAACTTCCTGCACAGATCGTTGCTCAGGAGTGGCGTCTTTTTCCTCGACCACGCCGACAAAGGCACCGTGGTCATCGCGCACAACCCGACCATAGCCCGTTGGGTTGTTGAGCGTGGCAGATAGCATAGCGATGCCGTCATCGACTGCGGAGACGACATCTTGCAGGGCTTGATTCGTAATTAATGGGACATCACCGAATAGCACGAGCACCGTGCTGACGCGGTCGCAGGCACCGAGCGCCTGTTGCACCGCATGGCCCGTGCCCAGCTGTTCAGCCTGCAAGTGGCATTGCACATCGGGCGCACTCACCGTCGCCTCAACCGCTTCGGCGCCATGACCCACGACCACATGGATGCGCTCTGCACGGAGCGCTCGGGCAGTTTGCAGCACATGCGCCACCAGCGGCTGACCCGCGAGGGTATGGAGCACTTTAGGGAGCGAGGATTGCATCCGGCTACCCTGTCCGGCGGCCAAAATGATCACTTCCAGCATGCAGGTGTCCGCTTGGGCGGCTAGGGAAGGCACATCATTGACAACCGCAGGTAGTTTGCAAGCGCAGGTGAGAAGATGCGCAAACAAACACCAAAAAAAGGGCTATTTGCGGCGGTTTGGTGTGCTTAACCGCGACCGGCGCGATTTTTGAGTTTGCGGAGTGCAGCCAGCTGTGCTGTGGCCTCGGCAAGCTGAGCTGAGGCCCGACCGTAGTCGATCTCGCCCTGTTGGTTAGCCAGCGCGTCCTCCGCGTCCTTGCGCGCGGTCTCGGCTGCGGCCTCATCGATGTCATCGGCCCGCACCGCCGTATCGGCCAGCACGGTTACGACGTCTCCCTGCACCTCGAGGAAACCACCGGACGCGTAGTAGACCTGTTCTTCTCCACCCTGCTCAACGACCCGGATAGGGCCAGGGATCAAGCGCGTCAGCAGCGCCGCGTGCCCGAAACACACACCAAGCTCTCCCTCGACGCCGGTGGCGACCAGCAGTTCGACAGCACCCGAGTAGATCTGGGCCTCTGCGCTGACAATGTCACACTGTAAGGTCGTTGCCATCAATCAATCCCCCGGCAGCTTCACAGCTTGGCGGCTTTCTCCACCGCCTGCTCAATGGAGCCAACCATGTAGAAGGCCTGCTCTGGAAGGTGGTCGTATTCACCCGCAAGAATGCCATTGAAGCCGGCAATAGTGTCCTTGAGCGATACGTAAATACCTGGCGAGCCAGTGAAGACCTCCGCCACATGGAAAGGCTGTGACAGGAATCGCTCAATCTTTCGCGCACGCGACACGATCAGTTTGTCTTCCTCCGACAGCTCGTCCATACCCAAAATCGCGATAATGTCCTTCAGCTCTTTGTAGCGCTGCAACACCGACTGGACTCCCCGAGCAGCATCGTAGTGCTCCTGACCGATGATCAGCGGGTCCAATTGGCGTGAAGTCGAGTCGAGCGGATCCACCGCTGGATAAATACCCTTTGCGGCGATGTCACGACTGAGTACGACGGTAGAATCTAAGTGGGCGAAGGTTGTCGCCGGTGACGGGTCGGTCAGGTCATCTGCCGGTACATAGACCGCCTGAATCGAGGTAATCGACCCGGTCTTGGTGGAGGTAATGCGTTCCTGCAAGACACCCATTTCTTCTGCCAACGTCGGCTGGTAACCCACCGCTGAGGGCATTCGGCCGAGCAGCGCTGATA
>JADHQF010000033.1 GCA_016778085.1 Luminiphilus sp.
GGTCACCAATGACGTATAGACAGTCATCCTGATTGGCGTTGAACACTGTCCGCATGGTGTGGGTGATGCCTGAAAGCCAGCCACCGTGAGTGTGAACCACGCCCTTGGGTTTGCCGGTGGAGCCAGAGGTGTAAATGATAAACAGCGGCCAGTCGGCTTCGACCGGCACTGCTGGCATGGCGGCGCCGACGGCCTTCCAGAACGCGTTGTCGTCCAAGCTATCCAGTGAGGCGCGATCTGCCACGCCTGCGTCCGCCAAAAATTCTGCTTCGACCCCAGCGACCAGATCATGCGACCAGCGGTCCCGGCTGTGCTCGACAATGTCATTACCCGTGTAGCGCACAACAACGACGTTGGTCACGGCGTGACTCACGCCGGCCAACTCACTGGCCACGGTGGTGCGAAGTTCCGCAATAATTTCGGGGGCTGTGCCTCGCTCACGCTCCAGCGCCAAACCCAGTTCGCGCATGACATCGGCGCGCTCGAGTGTGATCTCCCCGGCAACGGCCTCGGCCACCTGTGTCTCAAGGCGCTCCGCCACGTCGGCGGGCAGGCGGGACTTCAGTGTCTCAGACAGCGCCTGCAGTGCCGCGGGGCGAGGTACATAGTTGTCCAATGCGGGGTCGGTGTAGGTGCTTTTGTAGGGGACCACCTCGGCGTTGCGATAGCCACCATCAGCGGTAATCACGACTTTCGCGCCGGCATCATGAATGCGGTCAGACAGTGTTTTCGCAGAGAAGCCGCCGAAAACGGGGGTGTAAATCACCCCAAGCCGCTGTGCGGCCAAAATGTAAAAAATCTGCTCGAGGATGTTGGGCAGGTTCAGCGCAATGCGGTCCCCGGCGCTGAGATTCAGGCTTTTGAGCACCCGCGCGCGCAGGGCGATTTCAACCAACAACTCCCGGTAAGAGAGGCGCTGTTCGAAAACCGGGCCGCCGCGCCCTTCATTTTTGGAGGGATCCCAGCGGTCACCTTCGAAGACGAGCGCCTGGTTTTTACCGCGGCCAGACAATACGTGACGATCGAGAAGGTTGAAGCAGGCGTTGGTCTGCCCGTCGACAAACCAGCGATAGAAAGGTGCCGCGTCCGCGTCAAGCGCTGACGACCAAGGGGTCCAGCTCGCCTCAGCAGAGCCCTCTGCGCCGGATGCTGCATGCCAGCCCTGCCAAGCGTCGCCACCCGGTTGGGATACCCACTGCTCACCGCCGGTGTCGTACCAGTGCAATTCTTTTGCAGCAATGGCTGCGTGATAAGCAGCAGGATCGCTTACCGCTTGTGCACGCGCCTGATCTTCGTCTTGCTGGGTGCTCAGGATGCCCCAGTCTCCGTCGTGATGTGTCACAACGCCTCCTCTCTCTAGAAAGGCGGCGGCTCACAAGCCCCGGAAAGAACCGGTCGCTTGCAGACGCGCACCCCAATGTGTTTCCGGCGATACGGCATGCCCGAAGCGACAGAGTCATCCCCAGAGTGGCCTTCTTTGCTCAAAGCAAGCGGCCTGTAGACACTGACATAGCGGTTACGCCAACTATTACCGTCCGGATCACTTGTTTACGGGGACTGAAACCGTCAGTGGTGTTCGTTGCCTAGGTCATTGGTGTTGATGGCAAGGAAAAGCGGGCGGAAGGGCGGGTACATGGCTCCGGTTTGATGTTGTATGGGCGTTGAAAGCGATTTCATGTGACGACCCGCCGCCCCATCGTTATGCTCTGAACTGCACCGCGCCCAGGGAACACGCAATGCCGCAACGTAAAAGCCCGCTCGATAAGTATCTGGGCACGCTGGGTACCGGTACGGTGCAGTGGATCGGTGTGCGGCCGCGCAGGCGAGCACCGCTGCAGTCGCTTTCACGGGTGCAGGCGGTGGCTGACCTCGGCCTTGAGGGGGATCACCGAATGTCCAAGACGCCAGGTTCCGGACGCCAGGTGACGCTCATTTCGCGGGAGTTTCTGACCCAGATCGCTGCCCAACTCGGCGAAGCGGATCTCGATCCCGCCCGCTTGCGCCGGAACATCGTGGTGTCGGGGTTGAATCTCAATGCGCTGCGCAGGCAGCGGTTCTGGGTTGGTGAAGCGCTCCTGGAGGCGACGCAGCTCTGTCACCCTTGCGCGCGGATGGAATCAGAATTGGGCCCCGGCGGTGTCATTGCCATGTTCGGTTACGGCGGACTCTGCGCCAAAGTCGTCCAGAGTGGTGCGATTGAATGCGGTGCACCGGTGCGGCTGGAGCAACACTGATGGAGATCGCTCAGCTGCTTGCTGTCCCTGCTGAGCAAGCGCTGCTGGTGGCAGCGTCTGTGGGTCTTGCCGCTTTGATCCGGGCCTTTACCGGATTTGGGTTTGCCATGTTGGTGGTCCCTGCTTTTTCCTTCTTTTTAATGCCGCGTGATGCGGTGGTCCTCAGCGCGGTATTGGCGCTTCTCTTGGGTCTGCTCTCTTATCGCTCCTGGTGGGGTTTGTTCCCGGTTGCGCCGGCCAAGCCCATGGTCGCCGGTAGTGTCATCGGCACAGCGATCGGGGTTTGGTTTCTGGCATCACTGTCTGTCGCCGAATTTCAGCTCTGGATCGGCGTCTCGGTTGTCATCGCATCGTTGGTACTGGCGCGCTTCGTCCCCAGCGAACGTGCCGCCTCGAGTCCAGCAGCATCGGCAACCGGTGTGGCGTCGGGCCTGATGAACGGTGCATTCGCTATTCCCGGACCGCCGGTTATTCTCTATGTGGTGGCGACCCTTTCCGAACCCGTGAAGTCCCGGGCCTTCCTCATGATGTTCTTCTGGTGTTCGAGCGTGGTGTCACTGGTCATGTTCGGCGCGGCCGGGCTGATTTCTCCACGACCTTTTCAATTGTTATGGGTTGCTCTTCCAGCAATGTGGCTGGGCAATCAGGCTGGTAATTGGGCCTTCGTCCGTTATGCCGGTGCGGCCTACCGACCTTTTGTCGTGGGGCTGTGCATTCTGATTGGCCTCTCTATCTCGGCCAAAGCGGTGTTCTGGGGCTGACTACTGCTTGACGTTGTCGCGCACGATGCGCGCTTTCTGCCGTTGCCAGTCGCGATCTTTTTGGCTCTCGCGTTTATCATGTTGTTTTTTACCCTGAGCGAGTTCAATGCGGGCCTTGACCAAATGCCCTTTCCAGTAGAGCGCCGTGCAGACACAGGTCTGGCCTTTTTGCGTGACCCCGGCATTGATCTTTGCGAGTTCTTTTTTGTGCAGCAGCAACTTGCGGGTGCGGGTGGGGTCGGTCACAAAATGGGTCGATGCCGTTTCCAGCGGCGCTATGTTGGCACCCAACAGAAACGCCTCGCCATCTTTCATCAGCACATAGGAATCCGTGAGCTCAGCTTTGCCAGCCCTGAGTGCTTTGACTTCCCATCCCGCCAGCGATACACCTGCTTCAAATGATTCCAGCAGGTGGTAGTCGAAGCGTGCTCTTTTATTCTGGGCGATGGTATTGTCGGAGGTCTTGTTGCGTTTGGATTTCGCCATGAACCCATTATACGGGCGCCTGTCGGGCCTCGCGTCGGTATTCTTCCGACCTGACCCGTGGCGAAATCTTCTGGGGCCACTCCTGCGTGCTGGATGACAACATTCCACAGCCCTGGCGGGCGAGAAGCACGCTAGTACTGACGCTGTCCATGGTGGCCGCGGGCTTGGGCAACCTGCAGCGGTTTCCCTACCTCATGGGTGAACACGGTGGCGGCGCGTTTTTTGTGATGTATCTGGTTGCGCTGTGTGTGCTTAGCGTGCCGGTGCTGATTGCCGAGGTGGCGATTGGCAGTCTGGGAAGGGGCTCGCCCGGGCTGGCGCTGCACTGGGCAGCCAGTGTTGGCAATCTGGACTCCCGCTGGCGCTTTTTGGGCGTCGCGCAAGCGTTATTGGGATTGGTCTTCGCTGCCGTAGCGATTCTCACCGCGGTCTGGTGCCTTCACTGCGTCAGTGTGTTGTACTCCGGGCAGCTGGCTTCTGCGAGCGCGATCGATGTTGCGACCGACTTTTTGGCTTTTGTGGACGATCGGCCTGCACAGTTCACGCGGACCCTCTTGTTGCTGGTGGCGGCGGGAAGCGTCTCGGCGCTAGGTATCCGATTTGGGATGGGATTTTTGGCGTGGGCGTGTCTACCGGCGGTAGCGATTACGCTTTTGGGCGTATTAGATTTCACTTTTGTCTATACAGACATGCGGCCTGTTCAGGATTTTCTCTTCTCGTATCGGACGGAAGACTGGCAGATGAGCGCCTTCTGGCAGGCACTGGGCGCTGCAGGGGTCACACTGGGTGCCGGGTTGGGCATCGGCATGGCTTTGGGCGCACAGTCGCCGATCGGGCTCCCTTGGGGTCGCTCGGTGCTGGCTGTTGCAGTGATTGATACGAGTTTTCTGGTCGTGTCCGCCGTGATCGTTTCGGCGCTATTGTTCGAGTCGAATGTCTCGCCTGTAGAGGGGTTGGCGGGGCTCTTTGTCGGTCTGCCCTATGCCTTTGCCAACCTCCCGCTGGGAGAGATCTATGGTGCGTTGTTTTTTGCCGCCACCGCGCTGCTCGCTTGGGGCGCAGCGGCTGTGTTGCTGGAGCCGACGGTCCTTCTTTTGGCGAACGAGTGGCAGCTGGGCAGGGTCAGTGGCGCCGTGTTGGGGGCGACGTTGGTGGTGCTCATTGTCGCCGTGCTGCTATTTGGCGGCACGCTACCTTTGCTGCGGGTGGGCACTTGGTCAATGCAGTGGTTGCTGCCCTGCAGTGTCTTCGTGACCGCCTGGTTTGTGGGATGGTTAATGCCGCGACCCGTGCTGCGGGGCGAGTTGTACCGCGAACCCACCTGGTTTTTCCGCCTTTGGTGTTTTGTCCTGCGTTGGCTGGCCCCACCCGCCAGCCTATTCTGGTTGCTGCGAGCCGTCTTCTAGCGGGTCGGCGTTCTCCAGCGTTGTTCGGTAAACTCCCGATATGACTGTTATAGAGCGAAGCGCGCTGCTTCCATACGCGGCTGAGCAGGTGTTTGATCTGGTGGCTGATATCGAGCGTTATCCAGAGTTTCTGGAGGGATGCGTGGGAGCCGAGATTCATGAGCGCGACGAGGAGATCGTGACCGCGACGCTGCGCTTGTCCCGGGCCGGCATCAGCCATGGCTTTACCACCCGCAACACGATGACGCGGCCAGAAAAAATTGAGCTGACGCTGGTGGACGGGCCCTTTGATTCGTTTTCGGGGCAGTGGATGTTTCGCGCTCTCGGTGATGCGGCCTGTAAGACCTCTTTGAGGCTTCATTTTGAATTGACGAGTGGGCTGGCGAATGCGGCGGCGGGTAAATTATTCGACAAGGTGGCCCTCGATCTTGTCGACGCAGTGGTGCGACGGGCGAACCAAGAGCTGGAGGTGGCAACATGAGCGATAGCATTTGTGTCGAAGTCGCCTACGCCTTGCCTGAGAAACAGCGGATCGTAAAGCTCGACGTGCCGCCCGGAACCACCGCGCTTGAGGCCGTGACGCTCAGCAAGCTGGAGGAAGTATTCGATGAGTTGGTGGTCGGCCCTGACCTTAAGATTGGCGTGTGGGGTAAAGCGACACCCGCTGATCGTGTGTTGGCTGAGGGCGAGCGAGTCGAGATCTACAGGCCCTTACTGGTCGATCCCAAAGAGGTTCGCAAAGCGCGAGCGGCCAAGGCCAAAGCGGCCCGAGCTGAGGGTGGTCAGGACGCTTCTGGCGCCTCGGACTCTGATCCCTCGGATTGAGGCTGATCCCAATTGGGGGCGTCGGGCCCCTCCACGCGCAATAATTCATCTCCCTCAAACCAGAGGGTCAGTTGCGTCTCAGACAGCATTTCATTGCCATTGCGTAGCATATAGCGGTAGTCCCAGCGGTCCTCATGGAATGAGTCTTCTATGAGCGGTGTGCCCATGATGTAACGTACCTGTCGACGATTGAGCCCTGGACGAAGCTGCTCCACCATCTCCTCGGTCACCACATTGCCCTGCTCGACGTTGATGCGATAAACGCCGGGAAAGCCGAAGTTACTGCCGCAACCGACCAGACCGGTTAGCAAACAACCGACTGCGAGCGGCCGGATGAGGGGAATCACTTGCGACACATTATCTTCCAAGGAGCCATCTGGGCTGGCATGATAACGTCAAATCGCGCCTTCCGAGAACCTTTCAAGCATGGCCTCACAAAATAGAGAGCTAAAAAAAGCGGGTCTTAAAGTCACCGCCCCGAGGCTGAAAATCCTGGCCATGTTGGGTGATGCTTCTGAGCAGGGAGATCACTTGAGTGCCGAAGACCTATATCAGCGTCTGCGCGATACCGGAGAAGACATTGGGCTGGCGACGGTCTACCGGGTGCTGACCCAGTTTGAAACCGCAGATCTGATCATTCGCCATAATTTCGAGGCGGGTTACTCGGTTTTTGAGATGGCGCCGGATCACCACCACGACCACATGGTGGACGTCGATACCAACGAGGTAATTGAGTTTATCGACGAGGAAATCGAGCGACGCCAGCACTTGATAGCGGAGCAGCACGGTTACGAGATTATTGATCACACGTTAGTGCTTCGCGTTCGAAAGAAAACTGGGGCTTAACTGCCCTGCAACATTTCTCGCGCGTGCGCCAGCGTGCTTTCAGTCAGTTTGGCGCCGCCGAGCATCCGCCCCACCTCCTCAATGCGAGCCGCGTCGGCCAGTAAAGTGAGCTCGGAGTGCACGGCATCCTCGCCGGTTTTGGTCACCAAGAGATGCTGATGACCTTTCGCAGCGACCTGGGGCTGATGAGTGACAACCAGTACCTGACTGCGCTCTCCAAGTGTGCGCAGCAGGTCCCCCACCACCTCAGCAATGCCGCCGCCGATACCGACATCGACTTCGTCAAACACCATGGTGGGTGAGGTGGCCGTGTCAGCGGCCACGACCTGCAGGGCTAGACTGATACGAGAGAGCTCACCGCCAGAGGCTACTTTGTTGAGTGGGCCCGGGGTGGCACCCGGATTGGTGGCGATCAAAAACTCGATGTTCTCGGCGCCTCTCGGATCGGGGTTGTGGTCTTTGAAGGGAATCAGTGCGATTTCGAATACGCACTTAGTCATGGCTAGGTCAGTGAGTGTCTCCATAACGCGCTGTGACAACAGCACAGCGGCTTCCCGACGTCGTTCTGAGAGCGCTTTGGCATGCGTGCGCCAAGCCAGTGCCGTGTCACCCAGCGCCTCTTCGAGCGATGCAAGCTCCTCGGTGCCCCCCGCCAGCGATTCGAGCTCCGCCTGCAAGGTTGCCAGCAGTTCGTGAAGCGCGTCGGGCTGTGCGCGATGCTTGCGCGCCATATCGTGGAGGGCGCTCAGTCGCTCCTCGGCTGCCCTTAGCCCCTCAGGGTCGAGCTCCACCGAGGCAGCAAAGCGTGCTGTCTCAGCCTGCGCCTCATCGAGTTGAATCAGCGCTGATTGCAGCAGTTCACGGAGATTGTCGGTTGCCGAGCCCGTCATGCGCTCGTCATTGGCAAGCTGCACGATTCGCGCGAGCTGATCGCGCTGTGCCTCGCATCCCGCCGCGATGTCATTGGCGCTATCGATGATGTAGGCGGCATTCGCCAACAGCTTATGCTGCGCCTCGAGCGCCTCGAGTTCACCCGGCTGCGGATTCAGGACTTCCAGCTCTTCGATCTGATAGGTGAGCAGGGTTCTGCGTGCATCGGATTCCTCGGTCTGACCCGCGAGCCGGGAATGCTCCTCCTGCAATACCCGCCAGCGCTGCGCGGTCTCGCTTACCTCAACGATCAGTGTTTCGGCGCCGGCGTAGGTATCGAGCAGGCTACGCTGGATCGGCCTTCTCAACAGCGACTGATGCGCATGCTGTGAATGGATATCTACGAGGAGTTGCCCCAGATCAGCGCAGTCCGAGAGGGTGGCTGGAGATCCGTTAATGTAGGCGCGAGACCGACCCTCGGCGGTGATGGTGCGGCGTAGGATGCAGTCCCCCGCAGACTCGAGGTCACGTTCGGAGAGCCACACTTGAGCGCGGGTATTATGAGTCACATCAAAGCAGGCAGCGATGTCTGTGCGCGCGGCGCCGGGGCGGATAGCCCTCGAGTCAGCGCGATCGCCGATGCAGAGGCCCAAGGCATCAAGCATGATTGATTTGCCCGCGCCTGTCTCACCGGTGATGCAAGTCATGCCCGCATCGAGGTCGACCTCGAGCTGGTCGACGACGGCGTAATCTTGTATCGAGAGGTTGATCAGCATGGAAGGCACCGATGTGCTTTGCGTCAGTTATAGCGTAGACCGCCCCATGAGTGAACATCCGATGTGGCGAATGAGGCCTGCGCGCACCATTGGCACTGGCCCTTACAAAGATAATGGGTATTTCATGGGTCACCCAGTCCTTTTTTGCTGTCTAAGCCTGTGCTAAAACGGTACGGTTGCTGCTAGAGACCTTGCCGTTGGAAGCTCTTTCACCCCGGGCGTCATCGCTCTTGAAAACTCTCGTGGAAATACACATTCGCGAGGGTCAGCCAGTGGCTTCCAAAAACTTGCAGGGCGAGAGCGGCCTCTCGGTCAGTTCTGCAACCGTCCGTAACATCATGTCCGAATTGGAGGACCGCGGGTTTCTGGCCTCGCCACACACCTCCGCCGGGAGAGTACCGACCGCACAGGGCTATCGGTTTTTTGTCGACAGCCTGCTGCAGGTGGGGCCCGTGGAGGAGGGCGCCGTCACGGCGTTGCATGCCGGGCTGGATCCCAACCGCAGTTCCGGGGAACTGGTGCAGACGGCGTCGAATCTGCTGGCACAGATCACTTATCAAACCGGCATCGTGACGGTGCCCAAGCCCGCAGCGAGCCAACTCCGACAGATCGAGTTTCTGTCGCTGTCAGGTGACCGGGTTCTCGTGATCCTTGTCATCAACGAGCGTGAGGTGCAGAACCGCATCATTCAGATGCAGCGCCCCATGGAAGAGGAACAGCTTAAAGCGGCGGCTGAGCTGATTAACCAACGCTATGCGGGTAACGACCTCTCCGCGGTGAAGGGACACATTGTCCGCGAGATGTCGGAGGCCCGTTCCCGCATCGATCAGTACCTCGAGGCGGCACTAGAACTTGCCAATGCGGCCATTGAGACCGAGCAACAGTCCGAAAATGTCGTGGTTGCGGGTGAGGCGAGTCTGCTGAATCAGGCATCACCCGAGGACATGCAGAAGCTGCGGGAGCTCTTTGATGCCTTCGAGCGCAAGCGGGATCTGCTCGAGCTGATGGAGCGCTGCTCCCGCGCGGACGGGATTCAGATCTTTATCGGTGAAGAGGCCGGTTTTGATGTGTTCGGTGATTTCAGCGTTATTACGGCCCCCTACGCACAGGGCTCGCAATCGCTAGGCGTGCTGGGTGTCATCGGACCCACCCGGATGGCCTATGAGAGAGTGATCCCGATTGTAGATGTCACCGCCCGGATGCTGAGCGCGGCCCTTTCTCGCTAACCCGAGCCACGCTAGCCGCAGCCACACCAACCACACGCCGGCTCGCCCCGATAAAAGCGCTAACAAAATCCGCATCTGCAGCGTGACGGATCAGATGCGTGCTCTTCATACGTCGACCTGCAGTTGATCGCGGGAAGCTGCCAAAACCAGCATCGGGCATGTGGCTAAAGCCAGAATCAAGCGGTCAAACCCAGCATATCTGTGTGATTCAGGTTGATCACACAAGCTCGAGTGGTCAGGTGTCGGCGATTGCCGGTGCTCCAGCCGCAGGCTGGTATCGTAAAGACCGCAACGAAAACCCCTGTCACCCCTTGAAAACTGGCTGTGGCACCCCACATCTCACCCCATATCGGTGGTTAGCGGCCCATTTTCCCGTGGGAGTAAGGCCCCGATGGCAAGCAAATAGTCAGTAAAAGATTGGAGAGCGCCCATGGCGGAACAGAAACCCGAAGAGCAGACAGCGGCTGAAGAAGATGCTGTCGATGTCGAGCAGACTGATGGCGCGGTGACGGAAGCCGCCGCGGCAGCAGACTCAGACAACGAGGCTGACGCTGCGGACCTCGATGGCGAGTCTGAAGCACCGGTTGATCTTGAGGCAGAGCTCGAGGCCGCAAAGGATGCTGCGCTCAGGGCGCAAGCTGATGCGATGAATGTGCAGCGGCGTGCCGACCAGGAAATTGAGAAGGCGCGCAAATTCGCCTTGGAGCGCTTCTGCGGCGACTTGCTCAGTGTGGTCGACAACCTCGAGCGCGCTCTGGAGTCCAATGGTGATGAGCAGGGCAGCGCGGCTTTGGCTGAGGGTGTGGAATTGACGCGAAAGGGCTTTATGGACGTGCTCGCTAAGTACGGCGTCGAAACCATCGACCCTCAAGGGGAGCCGTTTGATCCGGAGACTGCTCAGGCGATGAGTATGGTGGAACAGGCCGACGTCGAACCTAATTCGGTGGTCGCAGTGATGCAGAGAGGTTACCTGCTGAACGGGCGCCTACTGCGCCCGGCCATGGTGATGGTGTCCAAAGCCCCCAGTGGAGAATGAATTAACGCGTTGTGGGTGCGGCGGTACTTGAATTCACTATGACCGTCCCCATATCCAGAAACAAGAAAGCATGCCGGCGCAGCGTCGCCGGCCGATAGGAGAGACAGACATGGGCAAGATCATCGGCATCGACCTGGGTACGACCAACAGTTGTGTATCCGTTTTGGAAGGCGGCAAGCCTCGCGTAATTGAAAACGCTGAGGGCGGTCGCACGACCCCGTCTATTGTCGCTTACACCGACGGTAATGAAATTCTGGTAGGTCAGTCTGCTAAGCGTCAGGCGGTTACCAATCCAACGAACACGCTGTTCGCTGTGAAGCGTCTGATTGGTCGTCGCTTTGAAGACGATGTGGTGCAAAAGGACATCAAGATGGTGCCTTACCAGATCGTCAAGGCAGATAGCGGCGACGCCTGGGTGCAGGTGAATGACGACAAGATGGCCCCGCCGCAGGTGTCGGCGGAGGTGCTACGCAAGATGAAAAAGACCGCTGAGGAGTACCTTGGCGAAGCGGTGACCGAGGCGGTGATCACGGTCCCTGCGTACTTTAATGACTCTCAGCGTCAGGCGACCAAGGACGCGGGACGCATCGCGGGCCTTGAGGTCAAGCGCATCATCAACGAACCCACCGCCGCAGCACTCGCTTACGGCATGGATAAGGCTGAGGGTGACCGCACGGTAGCGGTTTATGACCTTGGTGGCGGCACCTTCGATATCTCGATTATCGAAATCGCAGAAGTCGATGGCGAACACCAGTTTGAAGTGCTGGCAACCAACGGCGATACGTTCCTCGGTGGTGAGGACTTTGACCTGCGACTGATCGAGTTCTTGGCGGATGAGTTCAAGAAAGAGAACAGCATCGATTTGCACAATGATCCGCTGGCCCTGCAGCGCCTGAAGGAAGCAGCAGAGAAAGCCAAAATCGAGCTGTCCAGTTCGCAGCAAACGGAAGTGAACCTGCCTTACATCACGGCGGATGCCACAGGTCCCAAACACCTCGTCGTTAAGCTGAGTCGCTCCAAGTTGGAGTCACTGGTCGAGGATCTGGTCAAGCGCTCGCTAGAGCCCGTGAAGATCGCGCTGGACGACGCCGGCCTGTCACCCTCTGAGGTGCAGGATGTGATTCTTGTTGGCGGACAAACTCGCATGCCGATGGTGCAGCAGGCGGTGGCCGATTTCTTTGGCAAGGAAGCGCGAAAGGATGTGAACCCCGACGAGGCTGTTGCGATGGGCGCCTCGATTCAGGGCGCGGTACTCGCTGGTGATGTGAAAGATGTGCTGCTGCTCGACGTGACACCGCTGACACTGGGTATCGAAACTATGGGTGGTGTCGCGACACCGCTGATCGAAAAGAACACCACGATTCCGACCAAGAAATCGCAGGTTTTTTCAACGGCAGAAGACAACCAGACCGCGGTGACCATCCATGTGGTGCAGGGTGAGCGCAAGCAGGCGATACAGAATAAGTCACTGGGTCGTTTTGATCTCGCCGATATTCCGCCCTCGCCACGCGGTATGCCGCAGATTGAGGTGACTTTTGACCTCGATGCCAACGGCATTCTGAATGTGTCGGCCAAGGACAAAGCGACCGGTAAAGAGCAGTCGATTCGCATCACAGCCTCGGGCGGTCTCTCTGATGCTGAGATCGACCAAATGGTGCAGGATGCCGAGGCCAATGCCGAGGCGGACAAGAAGTTCGAAGAGCTCGTGGCTGCGCGCAATACAGCTGATGGTATGGTGCACGCCGCACGCAAGACCCTAGAAGAGGCGGGCGAACACGCTACCGATGACGAGCGTGCGGCCATCGAAGCCGCTATCACCGAAGTAGAGGGTACGATTCAGGGTGATGATGCCGCCGCGATGGAGGCCGCCACGACCAAGCTGACCGAAGCGACGGGAGGCGTTGCGCAGAAGATGTATGCGGCGCAGCAGGCTGAAGGTGCGGCCGCCGGAGCCGAGGGTGCTGAAGCCCAGTCGGAAGAGGCGAATCAGGGCGACGTTGTCGATGCCGAGTTCGAGGAAGTCAAGGAAGACAAGCGCGCTTAACGCCGACAGAAACATACGGAGCTCGCTCAGACGATGCTCTGAAACGCCTTCCTGATGGGAGGCGAACCTGGCGCGGGTCATGGCTATCACCATGTCACCCGCGTCCGTTTTTAAAGAGGGAGCGAGGCGCTCGAGAGAGCTCGCGCCGAAATTATGTCGAAACGCGACTACTATGACGTGCTAGGAGTGGATCGATCCGCTTCCGAGCCGGACATCAAAAAGGCTTATCGCCGCATTGCCATGAAGTATCACCCGGATCGCAATCCGGATGATGCGGACGCAGATGCCAAGTTCAAGGAGGCGACTGAGGCCTACGAGATCTTGTCCGATGGCGAGAAGCGCGGTGCCTATGATCAGTTCGGGCATGCCGGAGTGGATCCTTCCATGGGGGGTGGCGGATTTCAGGGCGGCAGCTTCTCGGATATTTTCGGCGATGTGTTCGGCGATATTTTTGGCGGTGGCGGTGGCGGCGGACGTCGACAGGGCCCGCAGCGCGGGTCGGATCTGCGCTATACCCTCGAGGTCTCGCTTGAGGAAGCCGTTCGAGGGTCTACCGCTGAGATTCGGGTGCCGTCTTTGCAACACTGTGAACCTTGTGACGGCAGCGGTGCCAAGCCGGGTAGCAGCCCGGTCACCTGCGGCAGTTGCGGTGGTTCGGGTCAGGTCCGCACCCAGCAGGGTTTTTTCCAGGTACAGCAGACCTGCCCCAAATGCCGGGGTCGGGGTCAAACCATTTCTGATCCTTGCATTGAGTGCCGCGGCCAGGGGTTGGTAGAAAAAACCAAAACGCTGTCAGTTAAAGTGCCGCCGGGTGTCGATACCGGTGATCGTATTCGCCTCAGTGGCGAAGGTGAGGCTGGACCGGCAGGAGGTCCCCCGGGCGATCTTTTTGTGCAGATCGCGGTCCGCCAGCATGCGCTCTTTGAGCGGGATGGACGGCATCTCTACTGCGAAGTGCCCATCAGTTTTGCCGACGCCGCGCTGGGTGGTGAGCTGGAGGTGCCCACGCTGGACGGGCGCGTCAAGCTGAAGATTCCTTCAGAGACCCAGACCGGCAAGATGTTCCGACTGCGGGGCAAGGGGGTGAAGCCGGTGAGAGGGGGCCCCATAGGGGATCTCTTGTGTCGCGCAGTGGTGGAGACGCCGGTGAATCTCACCAAGGAACAGCGTAGTCTGCTTGAAGAGTTTCGCAGTGCTCTGGAAGAAGGGGGCGAGCAGCAGTCCCCGCGCCAGAGTAGCTGGTTTGAAGGGGTCAAAAACTTTTTTGACGGGATGACCGGATGACAGTGCGCATTGGCATCACGGGTGCAGCTGGCCGCATGGGGCGTATGTTGGCGGAGGCGATCGCGGGCAGCGACGCGCCGGCCAAGCTGACCGCGGCGATCGAGCGACCGGAGTCGACCCTGTTGGGCGCTGATATGGGTGAACTGCTGGGCGGTGAAGCTTCTGGGGTCGTTATTAGTTCGGACTTGGCGGCAGTCGCGGACCAGATCGATGTGTTGATCGACTTTACGGTGCCGGAATCGACGCTGGCGCAGGCGGCGACCTGTGCGGCGCATAGCCTACCCATGGTGGTCGGTACGACCGGCTTCTCTGACGAGCAAGCACAGGCACTCGTCACTGTGACTGCGGTTGTGCCTTTCTGTCAGGCGTCAAATTTTGCGCCCGGCGTGAACCTCACTTTCAAACTAGCCGAGGCGGCGGCCAAAGCGCTGGGCAACAGCGCCGATATCGAAATTGTCGAAGCGCATCATCGTCACAAGATCGATGCGCCGTCGGGCACCGCGCTCAGTCTGGGAGAGGTCGTGGCCAAGGCATTGGGCCGTGATCTTTCCCAAGTCGCGGTTTTCGGCCGCGAAGGCCGGACCGGTGCGCGGGATCGTGACACCATTGGTTTCAGCACGATCCGAGCCGGCGACATCGTTGGTGACCACACCATCATTTTCGCGAGTGAGGGCGAGCGGCTGGAAATCACCCATCGCGCCAGCTCGAGAATGGCTTTTGCACAGGGTGCAGTTCAGGCGGCCTGTTGGCTGGTCGGTCAATCTGTAGGCCGTTATGACATGCAGGATGTGCTGGCTGACCAGGAATCCAAGACATGAATGCGTCTGCGCACATTGTCGAGATCGACGAGAGTAATGCTCAGCAGTTACTGATCGAAGAGTCCATGACGCGCCCGGTGGTGGTCGATTTCTGGGCTGACTGGTGCGGCCCATGTAAACAGCTGATGCCGATACTGGAGAAGCTGGCCGGCGAGTATCAGGGTGCTTTTCTGTTGGCCAAGGTCAATGCGGATGAGCAGCAAATGCTGGCGCAACAGCTGGGCGTGCGTTCATTGCCGACGGTGATGGTGATCAAGGATGGTCAACCCATCGACGGTTTTTCCGGCGCACAGCCCGAGTCCGCCGTGCGCGAGATGCTCGATAAGCACCTACCCTCCCCACAAGCCGATGCGCTGGCAGAGGCGGAACGGTTGTTGGCGGAGGGTGATATTCCCGCTGCGTTGGCGCTTTACCGCAGTGCGTGGGAAGAGTCCGGCAAGAAACTGGACCTGACGCTCGCGTATGCGGCGGCGCTGGTGACCGCCAACCGGCTGGATGATGCGGAAACCTTGTTGCAGGACATTCGGTTGGCGGATCAGGACGCTCGCTATGAACAATTGCTGGCCCAGATTCAGCTGGGTCGAGAGGCCGCGCGGTCTCCCGAAGTGGAAGCCTTAGAGGCCGCCATGGCGGCTAACCCCGACGATCATGCGACCCGCATTCAACTGGCTATCCAGCTCAGTCAGGCGGTCCAATACCGCGATGCACTGGAGCATTTGTTGATCGTGCTGCGCGCTGACCGGGATTTCAATGACGGAGAGGCCCGCAGGGTCTTTCTGGACACGCTGGCGACCATCGGCAAGGGCGACCCGCTGGCGGCGGAATATCAGCGCAAACTGTTTTCGGTGATGTACTGACTCATTGATGGGCTGGCCCATTGTTAGACGGAACCATTCTGAGGCTGAATAGTGGCGATTTGGACCCTTCGACGGGGTTGCAATGCCCCCCTAAGTTGCCTACATTCCCCTTATTCAGAAAACATACTCAAGATTCAAAAACAGCCTGAACGGGTTATAGATGTTTGGGCGCTATCTGCCGAGAGGTAATTCATGGACACTGCATATTCACCTGAAGATCTGGCTTTTCGCGACGAGGTTCGCGGGTTTTTCGAAGAGGCTTACACGGCAGAGCTACAGACTCGTCTGCGCTCTCCCGATTACAAAAATGCCATTGAAGATTGGCAGCGCAAGCTTTACGAGAAGGGTTGGGTAGCGCCCAATTGGCCAGCCGAGTTCGGCGGAACAGGCTGGACGGCGACCCAAAAGTACATCTATGAAACCGAGCGGTCGCTGGCTGGCATTCCCAATGTCGTCCCCTTCGGTCTCGTCATGGTGGCCAACGTCATCATGGCTTATGGCACTGACGAGCAGAAAGAATACTTCTTGCCTCGGATTCTGAAGAGTGAGGACTGGTGGTGCCAGGGTTACTCCGAGCCGGGTTCAGGTTCGGATCTCGCGAGCCTCAAGACCAAAGCCGAGCGGGATGGTGACGATTTCATTATTAACGGCGCCAAGATCTGGACGACTTACGCCCAGTACGCAGACTGGATCTTCTGCTTGGTGCGCACCGATAACTCGGGCAAAAAGCAGGAAGGCATCACCTTCATCCTGATCGACATGAAGAGCGAGGGGATCAAGGTCAACCCGATTATCTCGATCGATAATCATCACAGCCTGAATGAGGTTGAGTTCAATAACGTTCGCGTGCCCGCCAAGAA
>JADHQF010000034.1 GCA_016778085.1 Luminiphilus sp.
GAAACAGGCATTTACCAATCATGTCGAGGTCTCCTCCCTGCCATACACGTCGTCAAACCGCACAATATCGTCCTCTCCTAGATACGAACCGGACTGTACTTCGATCACTTCCAGTGGCGCGGCACACCGATTGGCAAGGCGATGCTTCATGCCAATGGGGATATAGGTGGATTGATCAGGGCCCAGCGTCAGCTGTTCCTCCCCCCTCGTGACCTCGGCTTCACCTGACACCACGACCCAATGCTCGGCGCGATGGTGATGTAACTGCAGCGACAAAGTCTGGCCAGGCGTGACCGTCAACCGCTTGACCTGAAACTGCTCGCCAACCACCAGCGATTCATACGACCCCCAAGGGCGAAAGACCTTTTGGTGAGTGGAAGCCTCCGGTCGGTTGGACGCAGAGAGTGCTTCCACCACCTGCTTGATGTCCTGCACCCGACCCCGGGCACCCACCATCACCGCATCGGCGGTCTCAACCACTACCAGATCCTCTACGCCCAGCGCGGTGACCAGACGACTCTCGCTGCGCACATAGTTATTGCGAGCATCGTGCAACAGCACATCGCCCTCGCTGACATTGCCATCACTGTCCGCGGCGCCGATTTCCCACAGCGCCGACCAGGCGCCCACGTCACTCCAACCACAGTCGAGGGTCGCCACGCCGCCAGCCTCGGTATGCTCCATGACCGCATAATCAATGCTGTCTGCGGGGCTCGCGAGGAAGGCCTCTGCATCGGGGCGAATGAAGTCAAGATCGTGCTCGGCGCGGGCCATGGCCTGCTCGCAGGCGGCGAGCATTGCCGGTTGATGCTGGCCCAACGCCTCCAGATAACGATCGGCCCGAAGTAGAAACAGGCCGCTGTTCCAATAATATGTGCCGTCGGCCACATAACGCGCCGCGGTGGCCTCATCCGGCTTCTCAACGAATTCCGCCAGACTGAAGATCCCGTCAGCCAGCGCCTCGCCGCAGCGCACGTACCCATACCCGGTCTCAGGGCGGCTGGGCACGACGCCAAATGTCATCAATTTGCCGGCGTGTGCGGGGGCCGCAGCTCGCTCGACGGCTGCCCGAAACGCGGCGGGATCGGTTACGTGATGATCAGCAGGCAACACCAATAGTAACGCCTCGGGGTGCTGTGCCTGCGCCTGCAATGCCGCCAACGCGATGGCGGGCGCGGTATTGCGCCCGGCGGGCTCGAGAATAATTGTTGGACTCGTGGCCGCTTCCCCCCGCAGTTGTTCGGCCACCATAAAGCGGTGTTCCGCATTACAGACCACGATCGCAGGTCCGCAATCCAAGCCCTCTAGCCGGCGCTGGGTCTCCTGCAGCATCGACCCGTCACCCCCCAAAGGCAGGAACTGCTTGGGTCGGGCGGCGCGGGACACGGGCCACAGGCGGCTACCGACGCCACCGGAGAGTAAAACGGGTATTAACATTGATGCGGTTTACAGAGTGATATCAGAAGGCGAGATGCTACTGTACGCACCGTCTCCCGTCACCCCGAGCCATTCGGGGCACTGGTTAGGCCTATTGCGACTTATATAACCGCTTGCGAGTGACCTGAGTGCGCCCTCACTCAAGCTGGATCAGGAGAGGGCCTTCCTCTACAATTGCGGCGTTTCGCTACATCTTTGCGCGGCGATCAGCAACTCGCGCTCCCATCGCCGCCTCAGCGCGCACTGGAACCCCGACCGAATGACCGACGCGACCCCTTTTGCTCCGCAGTCTCATTACGACAAGGCCGAATTGATCGCCTGCGGCATGGGCGAGCTGTTCGGCGCCGGCAACGCACAGTTGCCTGTCGAAAATATGCTGATGGTGGACCGTATCAGCCACATCAGCTCTGAGGGAGGCGCAACCGGCAAGGGAGAGCTGATCGCAGAGCTCGATATCCACCCGGACCTGTGGTTTTTCGCCTGCCACTTTCCCGGTGACCCCGTGATGCCCGGCTGTCTGGGCCTGGACGCCATGTGGCAGCTGGTGGGCTTTTTTCTGGGTTGGCGGGGTAATCCAGGGCGCGGTCGCGCATTGGGCTGCGGTGAGGTCAAGTTCACCGGGCAAATCTTGCCCGATCACAAGCAAGTGCGTTATCACATCCATATGAAGCGGGTCATTGAGCGCAAGCTGGTCATGGGCATCGCCGATGGTTCGGTCGCCGTTGACGGCGAGGTCATCTATACCGCCTCGGATCTGCGGGTCGGCCTGTTCCAGAACACGGGGGCTATGTAATGACAGAGCGGGTCGTCATCACCGGTCTCGGCGTGGTCTCCTGCCTCGGAAACGACGCGGGCGCTGTCAAGGATGCCCTGTTCAACGGCCGCTCCGGTATCTCCTTGCGGCAAGATCATGTCGACGCGGGCATGCGCTCGCAAATCGCCGGCACGCCGAATATCGACCTCTCGGAACATATCGACCGCAAGCAGTGGCGATTCATGGGCGACGCGGCGGGATACGCCTACCTCAGCCTGCAGCAGGCGATTGCTCACGCAGGCTTGAGTGACGCAGAAGTGTCCAATCCCCGTACCGGGATTGTCGCCGGCTCCGGCGGCGCCTCGTCAGCCAATCAGGTAGAGGCCGCCGACATTCTTCGGGACCGGGGTATCCGTCGTGTTGGTCCCTACCGGGTGACCCAGACCATGGGCAGTACGGTGTCAGCGTGTCTTGCGACACCGTTCCAGATCAAGGGCGTTAATTATTCGATCTCCTCCGCCTGTTCAACCAGCGCACACTGTATTGGTCACGCGATGGAGCTCATCCAGCTGGGCAAGCAGGACGTGGTGTTTGCCGGCGGTGGCGAGGAGTTGCACTGGACCATGAGCGCGTTATTTGACGCGATGGGCGCGCTGTCGAGCCACTATAACGAGACGCCCGAGCGCGCCTCCCGCGCCTATGACGCCAATCGGGACGGCTTTGTGATTGCCGGCGGTGGCGGCATGCTGGTCGTGGAGTCACTGACCCATGCCAAAGCGCGGGGCGCCAACATTCTGGCAGAGCTGGTGGGGTACGGCGCCACCTCGGACGGCTACGACATGGTCGCTCCTTCAGGTGAGGGCGCGGTGCGCTGTATGCAGCAGGCGATGCACGGGCTCGAGGGTCAGATCGACTACATCAACGCGCATGGCACCAGTACGCCGGCCGGCGATATTCAGGAGCTCAACGCGCTGCGGACTGTATTTGGCGAGCAGGCGCCAGTGATTGGCTCCACCAAATCGCTCTCGGGCCACTCACTGGGCGCAGCTGGCGTGCAGGAAGCTATTTACTCTCTGCTGATGATGGAGGGCGATTTCATCGCGGCCTCGGCCAACATTGAAACGCTCGATGAAGGGGCTGAAGGCCTGCCGATTGCGGTGGAGCGGGTCGACAATGCCGGGCTGCATCAGGTGATGTCGAACAGCTTCGGATTCGGTGGCACCAACGCCACACTCATTTTCCGACGTTATACGGACTGATTCACCGCGATCTGCAGCACTGGCTCACAGAGCCCACAGCGGCATCACCTCCACCCAGTCTCCCTCAGCCACAGTGGTACCCGGCGCAATGACGGCCAGGCCATCGGCCTCACTGAGACTGGTCAGGACGCCCGAGCTCTGGCTGCCCGTGAGCGCTGCCCGCAGGGCCTCACCTGATCCCGTCAAGCGAACGCGGAGGAACTCCTCTCGGGTGCCCGGACGCGTTAAGGCAAATGCCGCTTTCACAGGGAAGCGCTGCACCGGCAACGGATGTCCTCCCTGACGCTTGATCAGCCATGGCTTGGCCACCAGCGCAAAAGTGATAAACGCCGAGACCGGATTACCGGGCAGTCCGAAGATGGGTGTGCCGGCGACGTGTCCAAATGCCAGGGGCTTGCCGGGCTTAATCGCCAGCTTCCAGAGATCCAGCGCCCCCCTCTGCTCAATCTGCGATTTGACGTGGTCCTCTTCACCCACCGAGACGCCACCGGCCGTGACGATGCAATCCGCCTCAGCGGCCGCACGCTCCAACGCGTCACCAATCTGATCGGGATCATCGGGGAGATTGCCGCAGTCGATCACCGTCATCCCGAGCGCTCTGATCTGGGCAGCGAGACTAAAGCGATTGCTGTTGAAGATCTGGCCGGGATGCAGATCGCCACTGCCGGGCTCACGCAGTTCGTCTCCGGTCGTCAGCACGGCGACGTTGAGCGGCCGAAAGACGGGGACCGCATCCAGCCCCACCGAGGCCAGCAGGCCAATATCCTGAGGAGTCAATCGACGCCCCGCCCCCACCAGTGTGTCCCCGGGTTGAATATCACTTCCTCGCCTACGGATATGCTGCCCCGGCTGAGCAGCAGGTAAGGTGACCTGTCCTTCTCCTGCCATGGCATCCTCCTGCAGGATCACGGCATCGGCCCCCGAAGGCATCTCCGCGCCTGTAAAAATCCGTGCCGTCGTTCCCGCTACCAACGGTAACGGTGCATGACCCGCCGGCACGCGCTGGCTGATTACCAGCGTGCCCGGCACATCCTGACTCGCCACGGCATAGCCATCCATGGCGCTGTTATCTGCCGGTGGCACTGACAGGGTGGCGTTGACGACTTCAGCACAGTAACGATTGGGCGCCGCCTCGAGCGCGACCATCTCCCAATCGGGTTGGGACTCAACAGTGGCGAGGATGCGCTCCAGCGCCTCGGGAAGGGGGGTTAGCGCCATGAATCAGTGGCCCCGTAGCACCCCGACAAAATTGCAAGGTTTGTGCTCGCTGTCGAGTTGATCCCGCAATACGCCCTCCCAGGCGGTGCGACAGGCGCCCGTGGACCCGGGCATACAGAAAATCACGGTGCCATTTGCCAGTCCCGCGAGTGCGCGAGATTGCACCGTCGAGGAGCCAATTTCGGTGAGGCTCAGCGCGCGGAAAACCTCACCAAAACCGTCAATGGTCTTATCAAAAAGCGGCGCTAGAGCCTCTGGCGTCGAATCCCGGCCTGAGAAACCGGTGCCACCCGTGGTCAGGATCACCTCGACACCAGGATTCGCAATCCACTGCGACACAATGGCACGAAGCTGATAGACGTCGTCAATCACAATCTGGCGATCCGCAATGTCATGACCTCCGTCTCGAAGTGCCTCTTCGAGAAAAGCCCCTGACGTATCCGTCTCTTGCGTACGGGTATCGCTCACGGTCAAAACCGCCACTTTTAGCGCTGCACTCACCCTCGCCACCCCTCAGGACTCCACATAAAGGTCAATGTAGCGTCGAACGGCGCGGGGAACAAACTCCCGCCAGCTCAACTGCTGTATGCCGAACTGATGGCGTAGCTCGGCACAATCCAGACTCAGGCTGGTGGGCGCTTCCGCGGTCGGCTCAATCAGCTCCATCAGTTCACGGGCTTCCGTAAACGGCTGGTATTGAGAGGCATTGGCCAGCACGGTCTCCATAAACGAATACAGATTGACCTCACCGATGCCGCTGTAGTGGTACAAACCCCATCGAGGCGCCCCCGCCCCCATCTGATCAATAATCCCGTGCATTACCCGTGCCACCTCAGCAACATGCACCGGGCTACCCCTCACCTGCTCACTGACCTTGATGCGATCACCGCGGGCCAGGGCATCCAGTGCCCGTGCCAAGGGATTGGGGCGGCGGCCCCCGAACATGAGCCCAAGACGCAGGATGAACACCTCACCGAGCGTCGTTTTCAGAAGCTCTTCGACCTCGATCAGGGTTTTGCCTACCGGATCCGTGGCGTCCGGCTGGTCACTTTCACGATACGGCCGCGTCAAAGTGCCCGAGAACACCCGCGCGCTGGATAGGTATAGGTAGCTCACGCCATCTTTCGCCGCCAACTCCGCCAACCACCGGGTGCGCTCAATATCCGGCTGGCCCACGGGGTCGACCCCGTCGATCTGAGTCACCAGCCTTGCGTCGAGGATCAGGTCAATCGGGTCACGGCGGATCAGTTTCTTGACCTGCCTCTCACGCCGCCAGCGCGTGGTATCCATGTCGACGCCCACAATCTCATGGCGCATCAGAGGCGTGGCAAAAGAACGCAGGGCGTAGCCCAACGGAGAGTCGAGGCCCAGAACCAGAATACGCATGGTCAGTCAGGTCGTGGGGGCGCCGGTTGCACTGCGAGCGCCCGTCAGAAAGGAATGTCGTCTTCCGGGAAATCAATGGGCGCGGGATCTGCCGCCGCAGCCGCCGGTGCACTGGCCGCGGGCGCGCTTTGATAGCCACCCCCATCAGACGCCATATTGCGACTGTCGAGCATCTGCATCTCCTGCGCGACGATCTCGGTCGTGTAGCGGTCCTGCCCGGATTGGTCCTGCCACTTGCGGGTACGCAGAGAGCCTTCCACATAGACCTTGGAGCCTTTGCGGAGGTATTCCGCGGCAATCTCGGACAGCCGGTTAAAAAACACCACACGATGCCACTCGGTGCGCTCCTGCTGATCACCCGTGTTCTTGTCACGCCAGCTTTCCGAGGTGGCAAGACTGATATTGGTCACACCGCCGCCCGACGGCAGCACCCGGTGCTCCGGATCATTGCCGAGGTTACCAACCAGAATAACTTTATTGATGCCGCGCGAGGCCATACGGTGCTCCCTTGCTGTTCCCCAGAGCGCGCTTTGCGATACTCACGGGTCTGTGTGACTGACTTTGGGACTATAGCAATGCTGCCGTGCCGGGGGTACATCATTCTCCGACAATTGCGCCCTTAAACCGCCGCTACCGTTGCCCGACCAAAGCGCCACAAACCCAGCAGCCAGATCGCTGTGAGCCCCAGCAACACCGCAACCAGACCGAGCGTCCCGCCCAGCTGTAGTGCGCTGCCTCCGAGCACGCCGCCCGTGAACACACCCAAAAACTGGGCACTGGAGAAAATACCCATGGCGGTACCCCGCAGAGACAAGGGGGCAAACATGGACACCAGCGCAGGGAGAATCGTCTCAAGGGCCGTGAAGCCCGCGAAGAACAGGACCAGCCCCACACCGAGCAGCGTTAGTGAGACCGCGCCCAACGCCACAATTAGGCCGAGTACAGTCAGCACTACCGTTAGGGCTAGCAAGGGCCTAGGGTCATCAACCTCGCGACGTCGGCGCACCAGTATCGCCACGCCGGGTATGGCGCCACACAGGGTCGCCAGGTACATCCAGGCGTGCTGTTCGGCTGCCAGCCCCACCTGCTGCGTCATCACTGACGGGATCGCCGTGAAAGCCGCCATTAAGAGTAGGTGCAGACAAAAGATACTGCCATAGAGAATGCCCAGCCCCCGACCCCAAAGGGCCTCACCCAGCCGTTCTCGATCGGCAATGTGGGCATTGCCTCCATCACTGAGTTGGGGTGTCGCCGGCAACCAAAAGAGCACCACCATCAGTCCCAGACCACCCATCACTGCCGTCACCTCAAAGACTCTCGGCAAGCCCCCCCAGGCAGCAAGCACGGGGCCCAGCACCAATGCCAGTGCAAAGGAGACACCAATGCTGGCGCCAATGATGGCGGAGGCTTTGGTGCGCTGCTCAACTCGGGTGTAGTCAGCGGCAAGGGCCATGGTGGCCGAGGCTATGGCGCCGGAACCTTGAAGCAGACGGCCCACTGCCAGACCTGTGAGCGTATCGGCGGCGGCGGCCACCATACTGCCGATGGCCAGCAGGCTTAGGCCGCCCACAATCACCGGCTTACGGCCAATTTGATCCGACAGCCAGCCCAATGGCACCTGCAAGGCGGCCTGGGTCAGGCCATAGGCGCCGAGCGCCAGACCGATGCTGGCTGGGGTGGCGCCCGCTAGCTCTTGAGCGTAAACCGCAAAAAGTGGCAGGACCATGAACAGGCCCAGCATCCGCAGGCAGTAGAGGCTGGCCAAACCCATTACAGCGCGGCGTTCTAGAGCGGAAAAGGGTTCTTTGGCTAACACGGGATCCGTCGCCTGAGCGGAAACTCAGTGTATCACGCGGTCAAAAAGCGGACGGGGTGCGTCCGTAGCGGCCGGATACTCGTATACTGTCAGATTGGCTTTTTCACAGGCTCACAGCATGGATACCATCGAGGTGCGCGGCGCCCGCACCCACAACCTGAAAAATATCGACCTCGATATTCCCCGGGACAAATTGGTCGTGATCACCGGGCTCTCCGGATCAGGCAAGTCATCACTCGCCTTCGATACGCTGTATGCCGAGGGACAGCGCCGCTACGTGGAGTCACTGTCGACCTACGCGAGGCAGTTTCTGTCGATGATGGAAAAGCCGGACATCGACCATATCGAGGGCTTGTCGCCCGCCATCTCGATCGAGCAGAAATCGACCTCGCATAACCCGCGCTCCACGGTCGGCACCATCACCGAGATCTACGACTACCTGCGCCTGTTGTTTGCCCGGGTCGGGGATCCACGCTGCCCAACCCACGGTGTCACGCTGAAAGCACAAACGGTAACGCAGATGGTGGATGCGGTGCTTGCGCTACCCGAAGGCAGCAAGCTCATGCTGCTTGCCCCAGTGGTGCGCGACCGCAAGGGCGAACATCTACACGTGTTTGAGCAAATGCGGGCCGCAGGATTCATCCGCGTGCGGGTCGACGGCATCGTGGTAGACCTCGATGACGTCCCCACACTCGACAAGAAGAAAAAACACCGGATCGATGTGGTAGTGGACCGCTTCAAAGTCCGCGACGACCTCAAGCTGCGACTGGCAGAATCCTTCGAGACGGCACTGGAACTCACTGATGGCGTGGCGGCCATTGCTCCTATGGAGGGCGACGGAGAAGAAACCCTGTTCTCGGCCCGCTATGCCTGTCCGAGCTGTGGCCATTCCATCGACGAGTTGGAGCCGCGGCTATTCTCCTTCAACAACCCCGCGGGCGCCTGCAGCAGTTGTGACGGACTGGGCGTGACCCAGTTTTTCGACGAGAGCCGCGTGGTCCTGCATCCTGAAGCCAGCCTGGCCGAAGGTGCGATTCGCGGCTGGGATCGCCGCAACGTGTACTACTTTCACCTGCTGCGATCGCTGTCGAAGCACTATGGCTTCGACATGGACAAGCCCTTCGACAAGCTGTCACAAAAGCACCGCGACATTATTTTGTATGGCAGCGATGGCGAAGAGATCGAGTTCTCCTATGTGAACGACCGCGGCACCGTCTTCAAGCGTCGTCACGTCTTTGAGGGCGTCATCCCCAACATGGATCGCCGCTACCGGGAGACCGAGTCCTCCTCAGTGCGGGATGAGCTCGCCAAATATGTCTCCACGGCGGCGTGCAAGACCTGTGAGGGCACCCGGCTCTGCGAAGATGCCCGTAGCGTGTACGTCGATGGCCGCACGCTACCCAGCATCACTTCGATGCCTGTCGGTGACGCTGAGGCTTACTTCAATGCACTGGAACTCAGCGGTCGTCAGGGCGAGATCGCTGACAAGATTCTGAAAGAACTCCGCGCGCGGTACCGTTTTCTGGTCGACGTTGGCCTGAATTACCTCACCCTCAACCGCAGTGCCGAAACCCTGTCGGGCGGCGAGGCGCAGCGCATCCGTCTGGCCAGCCAGATCGGCGCCGGACTGGTTGGTGTGATGTATATCCTGGATGAACCCTCAATCGGGCTACACCAGCGCGACAACGAGCGCCTGCTGAGAACGCTGATTCACCTGCGAGATCTGGGTAACACCGTGTTGGTGGTGGAGCACGACGAGGACGCGATCCGTAACGCGGATCACATTATTGATATTGGACCTGGCGCCGGTGTGCACGGGGGAGAAGTCGTAGTCTCCGGCACGATGCAGGACGTGATTGACAGTTCGCAGTCACTGACCGGGGCCTACCTGTCCGGTGAGCGCTCGATTGCGATCCCGTCAAAGCGGCACGCCGTCAGACCAAAGCACCACATTCGCATCAGCGGTGCACGAGGCAACAACCTGCAGAACGTCACGCTGGAGCTGCCACTCGGACTGCTCACCTGTGTGACCGGCGTCTCGGGCTCAGGCAAATCAACTTTGATTAATGGGACGCTCTACCCGCTGGCCGCCACCGCAATGAACGGCGCGACCACCTTGAAGGCCGCCGCACATGACAGCATCGAAGGATTGGAGAAGCTCGATAAATGTATCGACATCGACCAGAGCCCGATCGGTCGCACACCACGCTCCAATCCCGCCACCTACACCGGCATCTTCACGCCGATTCGCGAACTGTTTGCGGGCACCCAGGAGGCGCGTTCAAGGGGCTACAAGCCCGGTCGCTTCAGTTTTAACGTCCGCGGCGGGCGCTGCGAGGCCTGCCAGGGCGATGGGGTCACAAAAGTCGAAATGCATTTTCTTCCCGATATCTATGTGCCCTGCGATGTCTGCAAGGGCAAGCGCTATAACCGGGAGACGCTGGAGATTAAATTCAAGGATCTCAACATCTCAGAGGTGCTGAATCTGACGGTGGAAGACGCGCTGTCTTTCTTTGAGGCCGTACCGGCCATCCACCGCAAACTGCAAACACTGATGGACGTTGGGCTGTCCTATATTCGCCTCGGCCAGGCCGCGACCACTCTCTCGGGGGGCGAAGCGCAACGGGTCAAGCTGTCGCGTGAACTCTCCAAGCGCGACACCGGTAACACGCTCTATATTCTTGACGAGCCCACGACTGGTCTCCATTTTGAAGATATCCGCCAGCTACTCGAAGTGCTGCACAGATTGAGAGACGGCGGCAATACAGTGGTGATCATCGAGCACAATCTGGATGTCATCAAAACGGCTGACTGGCTCATTGATCTGGGACCAGAGGGCGGCTCCGGCGGCGGGCAAATCATTGCCGCCGGCACGCCTGAAGAGGTCGCAGCGACCAAGGCCTCTCATACCGGGCGTTTTCTGGCGCCTTTGCTCCCTGCGCCGAAGAAGTCTGCAACCAAGAAGGCCTCTTCCACCAAGACGCGATCCAAGGCGGCCTGAGGGAAGACCTGAGCTCGGTCAGTCGGCAGGGCTTATGGTCGGCATTCAACAGATCGCGCTTTGAAAGACTTTGCTTAGCTAAGCGCTGATTATTAACGGCCGACACAGAATGTAACCGCTCCAAATAGCGACCCAAAAAAAAGCCCGGTATTTACCAGGCTTTTTCGTTTCAAAGCGCAATCAGAACCTAAAGGTGCCACGCACCCCAAACACCGCGCCTTCTTCCATAAACCAGGTGTGGCTACCTGCTAAAACGGGCGTATCGAAGCTCTGCTGGAAGGCGACCTCATCGAAGATATTGCGACCGTAAGCCATGATCTCCCATCTGTCGGCGCTGACACCGATACGCGCATTGACCTTGGTATAAGCATCAATCACATCATAGGGGTCTGCATCACCGGCTGAGTCGAACTCATCGCGGTAGTTCACATCGGCGCCGCCGAACCACACCAAGTTACCCACGGGGAACCGGACATCGATGAAGGCATTGCCGCTCCACTCGGAGGCATACAATGTGCGGGTGCCAGTCAGGTCGTTACCGGTTGCGCCCGCTGGCGTTCCACAAGCGCCATCTGCATCCAACTGAATCGCCGTACAAGGCCCGTCCTTGAAGTCACCGTAGGAGGCATCAAGGTACGCGGCGTTGACGCCGACTCGGATGGCATCTGTCATCTGGAATAGCCAATCAACCTCAAAACCCTCAACGTCTGACGAGGCAGCGTTTTTTACCGTGAAGCTCACGCCCTTGAAGATAGTGGTCTGGAGATCACTGTATTCTGAGTAGAACGCCGCCCAGTTCAGGCGCATGCGGCCATCCATGAACTCGTGTTTACCACCGATTTCGATTGACTCAACCGACTCATCACCAAATTCGAAATCTTCATTCGGCACGCTAGAGACATAAGAATTCGCTTGGAACCCATTATCCACTACCGGAGGTATGGGTGGCGCTGCTTGCGGGATGTCTGCGCCGTTACCGTCGTCGGTTGCACTAAAGCCGCCCGACTTGAAGCCCTCAGAATAGGTGGCATACAGCATGGTGTTATCGCTGAAATCCCACTGCAAATTCACCGAGGGTGAAAAGTCATCGGTCTTGCGGCTACCCGTCCAATACTTGTTGTAGGTGTTAAAGCTGTCTGCCTGCACCACGGCGAGCCAGTTGTTATAGGCCGCACACTGGCCCATGACACCCCCTTCAAGGTTACCTGTCATGCCACAGAGGCTGTCGCCCAGCTGCTGGTCACTGATGGCGTCCTTTTCTTCCTCGGTGTAGCGGACACCTACTGTCAGGCGCAGTGCATCAGTGAGGTCATAGGTGCCTTGCGCGAACAATGCCCAGGAGTCAGTTTCCTGGTTAAAGGCGTGGTTACGTGACACCTGGTTGGGTGTGTAGACGCCATAACCCGGAATTCCATTGAGCGGGCTGTCCGCGGTCAGCGCCGTGATCAGGTTCTGTGGCATCGCCGCAGCGGCCTCCGGAGGCAGGCCATTCGCAAGCGCGAGGAACGATGGGAACAGGCCGTCGAAGTTCGTGTCGATCACGACCTGACCCTGCATGTCGAGTTCGTTCTGGTCGATATAACCGCCCAACGTGTAGGTGAAGCGGTCACCGATATCGGCAGCCCAGCGAATTTCCTGACTGAACTGCTCGAAGTCGTGCACGTCTGAGCGGTCAATGAACTGTAGCGGCAACCAATCCACGTCCACGTCATCGAAGTACTCATAGCCCGCAAAGCCGGTGACCGAGGTCAACGTGCCACCACCCAGCTCCCAGGTCAGCGTCAACGACATATTCTCCAATTCGTCCTCGTAACTGTCAGGACGCAGTCCAATGCCAATACCGTCGTCTTTACTGCGACCGTAGTTGTTGTCCTTGTAGGTCGTGAAATCTTGACCAGCAATGCCCGGGAAGTCAGGGAAAAAGACGTCCATGACCGAGTAGGCTGTATTGGCGAAAGCACTTCGATTGGGTACTTGCGCGTTCCGCTCCGCGGGGCTCAAATAACGCCACGTCGCGCTGTTAGCGCCATCACGATCGCGCTCCATGTAGGTGTATTTGAAGTTTGCAGAGAACGTGTCGCTGGGCTCCCATACTAGCGTGACGCGGCCACCAAACTCATCGATCGCGCCCTCATCTTCCTCGAGGAAAGCGTTGTAAACGTAGCCATCAGTCTCCCGGCCGCGCAGCGCAACACGTGCGGCGAAAGTCTCGCCACCTCCCTGAATGAAGCCCTCGGCGATACTGCCACCATTTTCTTCGATGGAGACGTTAATCTCACCCGAGGCGCCCTCACCCACCACTGGTGATGCAGTGGTGATATTGATGGCGCCCGCTACGGTGTTCTTACCAAACAGCGTACCCTGAGGTCCGCGGAGTACCTCGACGCGCTCAACATCTAGCAGTGCAGATCGGTACTGGCGACCACGGCCCAAATAAACGCCATCAAGGTACATGCCCACCGACTGCTCAAAGCCACGGTTATTACCCGAGCCGATACCGCGCATGTAGATGTTGGTGTTAACGGAAGCCTCAGCAATGTGAAGGCTGGGGATAAAATCTGCCAACGCAGAAAAATTAAGGATGGTGTTGTCCTGAATTCTCTCGCCGCTCACTGTACTGATCGAAATCGGTACGTCCTGCAGGCTCTCAGCGCGCTTCTGCGCCGTCACAATGACTTCTTCCAGCTGCGCCTGTGCCGTTAAACTGATGGGCAGGCAAGCGGCAGCCACAAACTGGTACAGCTTATTGTGTGATCGCTTCATAGGTCGTGGTTCTCTCATAGATTGTTGTTTTATTGATATTTTCAGGGACTGGCGCCCTGTTTCACGCGCATAGTACGTTACCGGTGTTAGCGACTGAGTTCAATACACCCTCCTTCGTAGCTAACCATCTGATTTATTAACCTTAAATACATTATCTGCTCAAACCCTGGTCATATCACCGATCGAGGAAACTATGCGTCACTCAGCATAACTGGAGCTTCATTGATCCGGCGGACGTTCTGGCGTCACCGACCCGCTAAAAAAGCCATTCAACGAGCAAAAAAAAGCCCTTGCAGGCAAACCGGCAAGGGCTCTTCGAGCAGGTCAAATCAGTCTTCAGCAGACTCCTCTACCACCTCGTCATCTTCAATATCAGGCTGTGGTCGATCCACCAGTTCTACAAAGGCCATCGGCGCCTTGTCACCAGTGCGGAAGCCACATTTGAGAATACGAATGTATCCTCCGGGTCGCTCCTGATATCGGGGACCCAGTTCCTCGAACAACTTGCCCACTGCAGCCTTGGAGCGCGTGCGGTCAAAGGCCAGACGCCGGTTGGCAACGCTGTCATTTTTAGCCAGCGTAATCAGCGGCTCGGCATAGCTGCGAAGCTCTTTTGCCTTGGGCAGGGTCGTCTTGATCAGCTCGTGCTCCACCAGAGACACCGTCATGTTGCGAAACATGGCTTTCCGGTGCGAGCTGTTGCGATTCAGTTGTCGTCCGCTATGGCGATGACGCATGACTCTATTCCTTCCAAATGATGCCCGGGCTTACCGGGCGTTATTCCTTATCAGACGCTCAGCAGGCGCTCGTCGTTCTTCAGACTGGCCGGTGGCCAGGATTCGAGGCGCATACCCAGTGACAGGCCGCGTGAGGCGAGCACGTCCTTGATTTCGGTCAGCGACTTCTTGCCCAGATTCGGGGTCTTGAGCAGCTCCACCTCGGTGCGCTGCACCAGATCGCCGATGTAATAAATGTTTTCTGCCTTGAGGCAGTTGGCTGAGCGAACGGTGAGCTCCAGATCGTCGACCGGTCGAAGCAGGATCGGATCCACTTCCTCGGCGGCCTCGGTCGCCGCCGCCTGCGCTTCGCCCTCGAGGTCCACAAACACGGCAAGCTGCTGCTGCAGGATAGTGGCCGCGCGACGGATTGCTTCTTCCGGATCCAGAGTGCCGTTGGTCTCGAGATCAATAATCAGCTTGTCGAGGTCAGTGCGCTGCTCGACCCGTGCTGAATCGACCACGTAACTCACGCGACGAATCGGAGAAAACGAGGCATCCAGCGGCAAACGACCAATGGACCGCGTTTCCTCTTCAGGATTTTCACGTGCGTCGGCCGGTGAGTAACCGCGACCACGCTGAACCATAAGTCGAATCGACAGCGGGGTCTTGTCCGTCACCGTGCAAATCACGTGATCAGGGTTAGAGATCTCCACATCGTGATCGACCTGAATATCGGCAGCAGTGACCGTGCAGGGGCCCTGCGCAGACAGCGTCAGCTGTGCAGAGTCCTTGCCATTCAGAGACAAAGCCACGCCTTTCAGATTAAGCAGGATCTCGATAACGTCTTCCTGAACACCTTCGATGGCAGAGTACTCGTGCTCGACACCATCGATCTCGACTTCGGTAACGGCGCAACCGGGCATGGAGGACAGCAGGATACGACGCAAGGCATTACCCAGCGTGTGACCAAAGCCTCGCTCGAGGGGCTCAAGGGTAACCGTCGCGCGGGTTTGGGAAGCCTCATCAACTTTGATGACGCGGGGTGTCAGAAACTCAGTGACCGAATTTTGCATAAAACACCTTCGATGATTTTAGGGATTGCGTAACCGGGTTGAATCCGAAGCCTTACTTCGAATACAGCTCCACAATCAGGTTTTCGTTAATTTCGCCGGGTAGATCCTCACGCTCGGGACGAGACTTGAAGGTCCCTTCCAGCTTGCTGGCATCTACCTCTACCCAAATGGGCTCCCCTCGCTGCTCGGCTATTGCCAGAGCAGACTGCACCCGAAGTTGTTTCTTGGCTTTTTCGCGAACCGACACAACATCGCCTGGCTGAACTTGGTAAGACGCAATATTGACCACCGTCCCGTTCACCAATATGCCTTTATGCGCCACCAGCTGGCGGGCCTCGGATCGCGTTGAACCAAAGCCCATGCGGTAGACCACATTATCGAGCCGACTTTCCAGCAGCTGCAGCAGGTTCTCACCCGTAGCACCTTTAAGCCGCGCGGCTTCCTTGTAGTAATTCCGGAACTGCTTCTCGAGCACACCATAGATACGACGCACCTTCTGCTTTTCGCGCAACTGCACGCCATAATCAGACAGTCGTCCGCGACGCGCACCGTGCTGCCCTGGGGGCGTTTCTGATTTGCACTTCCTGTCAAAGGCAGTCACACCACTCTTGAGCTGCAAATCCGTACCCTCCCGGCGGGAGAGCTTGCACTTCGGTCCAATATATCGAGCCATTTGCTAAGTCCTCTCTGCCGCGCGTTACACGCGACGCTTTTTGGGTGGGCGAC
>JADHQF010000035.1 GCA_016778085.1 Luminiphilus sp.
TATCACTCGCATAGCCATGCTGTTTCAGCAGGGCTTCCAGCGGCAATAAATCAAAACGAAGACAGAGCCAGAGCGACATCACGCCATAATACTGTATTTTTATACAGTATTATGGAATCCATGAACCCCCCGTTTGGGAGTATCCCCGAGGCGGATGAATTCTGTGACAATACGCCGCTCTGACGGCCCTCAAAGCCCGTCATTTTATCGGTCTCGTTTTGTGAGATTCATACTCTCTTTATGAGGAACGCCCCCATGTTTCTTTTGTATCAAGGAAGATTGCAATCGTTTGTAATGAGAACAGACTCCGCCTATCGCGCACTGTGGCTGCTTGTGGCCCTGATGCTGGTGTCCTGCGGCAAGACCGCAGACCAACCGGCGTCGCCGGTTGTTAATGCGCCACCGATATCCGCCGAGCAGCAGCGACTGGAGGCATTTTTTGCGGCGACCTGGGAGGCTGATCTGGCCCGATACCCGGCCAGCGCCAGCTACCTCGGCATCAAAGATCAGCAGGATCAGTGGAACGATGTCTCTGAATCCTTCCAGCTCGAGTCACTTGAGTTGGCCCGGGAGCGTCTGGCGTTTCTCGAAGGTATCGACACCAGTCAACTGTCACCCGCGCGGCAGCTTTCCTACCGGCTCTATCGCCTCGACCTAGAGCGCACGCTGGCTGGCGCCGCATTCCGGCACCATCGTTATGTGATCCATCAGTTCCGCGGCCCCCATACCAGCCCGATCAGCCTGCTGGTCAATGTGCACACGATTGATTCAGAACAGGACGCCGAAGACTACATCGCCAGGCTGAACAACCTGCCCGACTATTTTGATGGCGTGATCGAGCAGATCCAGATCCGGATGGATAAAGGTTTGTATCTAGTCGATTGGATGATTCCGCAAATTGTAGCGTCCGCTGGCAATGTGCTGGTCGGCGCACCCTTTGATGAGTCGGGTTCGCCCTCGGTGATCTGGGCCGACTTCAACGACAAGCTGGCCGCGCTCAGGGTGGAGCCTGCCATTGCGGAACAGTTGCGAGAGGCCGCGCGGCAAGCCATGTTGACCGCGGTAAAGCCTGCCTACGAGCGCCTGATTGCGGCCGTTCAATCTCAACAGACAGTGGCGCCCCAAGAAGACGGGGTGTGGCGATTCCCCGACGGCGACGCTTTTTACGCCAACCGCTTGCGGGATTTCACGACCACCAATCTCACTCCCGAAGCGATTCATCAAGCCGGGCTTGCCAATGTAGAGCGGTTACATCGGGAGATGCGTTCTGTCATGGCTGAACTGGGTCAAGAGGGCGAGCTATCTGCCTTTCTTGACCAGGTCCGCAATGATGTGTCTTTGCGTTACGACAACACAGAAGCGGGACGGTTGGCATACCTCGACGCTGCCCGCACCGCGATCGACAGGATGGCGGAGCGGCTGCCCGACTATTTTGGTTTGCTGCCGCAATCGGACTTGATCGTCAAACGGGTCGAAGCCTACCGCGAACAGTCTGCGGGAAAAGCGTTTTACCAGAGCCCCCCGCCCGATAGGTCTCGTCCAGGCATCTACTACGCCAATCTCTACGACATGAACTCCATGCCGACTACTGACCTCGAAGCGCTGGCGTTTCACGAGGGCTTACCGGGACACCACCTGCAGCTCTCGATCGCAGCAGAGCTGGACGATGTTCCGGATTTCCAGCGCCACACCCGCTTTACTGCCTTCAGCGAAGGGTGGGGCTTGTACTCGGAGTATTTAGCGAAGGAAATGGGTTTTTATCAGGACCCTTATTCCAACTTTGGCCGACTCGCGATGGAGTTGTGGCGAGCCGCGCGTCTGGTGGTCGATACCGGCCTGCATCACAAGCAATGGACCCGGGAGCAAGCGGTGGCCTATCTTATAGCCAACACGCCGAATGCAGAGTATGACTGCCAGCGAGCGATTGAGCGGTACATTGCGATGCCCGGACAGGCGACCGCCTACATGATCGGTAAATTGCGGATCGTCGAACTGCGCGAGATGGCCGAGGACGCTCTGGGCGAGGCGTTTGATATCCGCGCCTTCCACGACACGGTACTCGGCTCAGGTGCGGTCCCACTTGATCAGCTTGAGACGAATGTGCAGGCTTTGATTCAACGGACACTCGCGAGTCGCTGAGTCTCCGCTGTCGCTGGCGGGACTGACCACACGCCGGACGCAATCCGCAGTCCAACCCAAACGGGGCTCTCTTTGCCATGCGGCGGCTGATACTCAGAATGCCGCGCTTTTGTGCATCGGAAAAAGCGATCTATTTTATCTAAACAATCAGCTTTTCAATTCGCGGTGGTGGTGCGTAAATGCGGATTGGGGCAACTGTTTTTAAAGAGGACAGCATAATGAAAGTAACACTATTCAAAACGGCGGTTGTGCACACCGCGCTGGCGGCGGCCCTGGTGGCCCTGCCTGTGATTGACTCGGTGGCCCGCAGCACGCCCAAAAGTACTCAGGCCTGGTGGCCTGCCAGCCTGGATCTGACGCCCTTGCGTCAAAACGAGCGCAGCACAAACCCGCTGGGAGCCGATTTTGACTACGCGGCCGAGTTCGCGCGGTTGGATCTTGAGGCATTGAAGGCGGATATCAACGAGACGCTGACCACCTCGCAGCCTTGGTGGCCTGCTGATTACGGGAACTACGGGCCGTTCTTTGTCCGTATGGCCTGGCACAGTGCGGGTACCTACCGCACCTCGGATGGTCGTGGTGGCGCCGATGGCGGCCAGCAGCGATTCGAGCCACTGAACAGCTGGCCTGACAACGGCAATCTCGACAAGGCCCGTCGCTTGTTGTGGCCGATCAAGCAGCAGTACGGCAACCAGATCTCCTGGGCAGACCTCATGGTCCTCGCCGGCAATGTTGCCATGGAGAACATGGGCTTCAAAACCTTTGGTTTTGCAGGCGGCCGCACGGACGATTGGGAGCCCGAGTGGGTCTACTGGGGTCCCGAGGCAAAGATGCTGGCCGATGAGCGCTATGCCGAGGGCCGTCAGCTCCGTAATGGCCTCGCAGCGGTACAGATGGGTTTGATCTATGTGAATCCTGAAGGTCCCAACGGCAATCCCGACCCGGTGCTCGCCGCACATGATATCCGCGAGACCTTTGGTCGCATGGCGATGAATGACGAAGAGACGGTCGCGCTGATTGCGGGCGGTCACTCGTTTGGTAAGGCCCATGGTGCGCACAAGCCCAGTGATTGTGTCGGTCCTGAGCCGACCGGTGAGGCGATCGTTGAGCAGGGCTTCGGCTGGAAGAACACCTGCGGTAAAGGTAACGCTGAAGACACCGTGACCTCCGGACTTGAGGGTGCGTGGACCGCAACACCCACCCAGTGGTCGATGATGTATCTGGCCAACCTGTTTGCCTTCGAGTGGGAGCAAACGCGCAGTCCTGCGGGTGCGTTGCAGTGGCAGCCCAAGGACGGCGCGGCGGCGGGCACAGTGCCCGATGCCCACCTCAAGGGAGTGAGCCACGCGCCGGTGATGTTTACCACCGATTTGTCGCTCAAGTTTGATCCCAGCTACCGCGAGATCTCAGAGCGGTTCCTTCAGAACCCCGAGGAGTTCGAACTGGCCTTTGCCAAGGCCTGGTTCAAGCTGACGCATCGTGACATGGGCCCGAAGATTCGTTACCTCGGTGACGATGTGCCTGCAGAAACCCTGGCTTGGCAGGATCCGCTCCCCGAGCGCGACTACAAGCTGATCAGCGATCGGGATATCCGCAAGTTGGAGGCGGCGATTGAGGACAGTGGGCTGAGCAATACGCAGCTGGTCAGCACTGCTTGGGCTTCGGCCTCGACCTATCGCGGTACCGATATGCGCGGCGGAGCTAACGGCGCGCGTATTCGTCTGGCGCCCCAGAACCAGTGGGTGATTAACAATCCTGACGCGCTGGGTGAGGTGATCGCTGTGCTGGAAGAAGTGCAGGACGAGTTCAACAGCGGCTTGTCCCGCGGCAAGCAGGTATCACTTGCTGATGTCATCGTGCTCGCGGGTAACGTCGGGGTTGAGCAGGCGGCCGAGGAATTCGGGGTCGAGGTATCGATTCCGTTTACGCCGGGCCGTGTCGACGCGATTGAAGGGTCTGTGGACGACACTTCTTGGTCGGTCATGGAGCCGCGTCATGACGGTTTCCGTAACTACATGGCCGACCTCGGCTTCATGGCGCCCTCGCAGGCGCTTATCGACAAGGCCGATATGCTTAATCTGACGGTGTCCGAGATGACAGTCCTGTTGGGTGGCATGCGGGCGATGAACGCCAACGCCGACGGCAGTGACCGCGGTGTTCTCACGGATCGCCCGGGAGTCTTGAGCAATGATTTCTTTGTGAATCTGCTCGATATGAACACGGCTTGGGGCCCCTCCTCAGAGGCCTATGTGTTCGAAGGCCGTGATCGCCAAACCGGTGACCTCAAGTGGACCGCGACAGAGTTTGATCTGGTATTCGGGTCCAACTCCGAGCTGCGTTCAGTGGTGGAGTTTTACGCGTTTGACGAGAGTCGACAGCGGTTTATCAAGGACTTCGCCAGCGCCTGGACCAAGGTGATGGACGCGGACCGCTTTGACATCGAAGATTCCGGCAACGTTGTGGTGAGCGTGGCGCAGTAACGGCCCACTCCCCGAGTCACAAAAAAGCCCCGCACATGCGGGGCTTTTTTTTAGCAGTGAATTTGTAGCGGCGACTGATTCAGTGAGATTGACGGGTAATGTCCACGTCGAGTGTCACCGTTGCATTGAGTGAATTGGTAATCAGGCAGGTGTCCTCGGCTTTTTTCAGTACCCGCAGTATTTTCTCTTCTTCCAGCTCCTCGGGAACGCTGATGCGCACTGACAGCTCAATGCGGGTGAATTGCGTCGATCGGTCGACACGTTCCAGCGTGCCCGTGGCATCGCAGTCCAGTGCGTGCCAGGTAATTTGAGACGGCCCAGCCATCGCTCGAAATGTCAGCACGAAGCAGTCAGCGACTGCAGCGATTAGCAAGGCTTCAGGAGACCATTGATCACCGGGGCCGCCGAACTCTCTCGGCACATCAGTGGTCAGGTCTTCCAGACCCTGGCTGGTAACGCGCACCTGGGATTGGTCCGCGTTGGCGGTAGCGAGACAACGATAGTGGTGGGGGAAATCCTGCATGAGAATCTTGGGGTGGTCAGAAGCGAGCGCAAGGATAGCCGCTCCGTCACCCGGACGCTATACCGAAATGAAGCAAGCGCGGATCCGAATGAGGCCCTTGCCAGCTCAGGCAGAGGGCCGAAAGCCGGGTGATGTTCCGAGGGTTTCTGACGGTTCCAGTGATGCCCACACCGCTGCAGCATCGAGCAGTGAGTCATCTGTGGGCAGGGAAATAGTTGGGCTTTGACGCCCGCCCCGTTGCTTGAGAATCTTGATTTTCCGGTAACCGTCGATATGGATTTTCAGGCTGGCGGGGGAGGCTTGCTCCAGTGCTTCAGAAGAGCGAAAGAGAATAGCTGGTGTCCCATGACTGGCTGCTGCCAGCTGTATTTTGCGCAGCTCCGCATAGCGATAATCTGTGGCGCCCAGCCACACAAATACGGCACTGCAGGTGCTGCTTCGCAAGGCCTGTTCGGTTGACCACAGCACCTCATCGCGGCTCTTGGGATGTACCAGCATGATTTCTTGAAGATCGATCCCTTCGCCGGCTAGAAGTGGGGCGTAAGGGGTATAGGGTGGATCAATGAACACCTGCCAACGGCCCTGACCGGATAGTTGCTTCATCATGGGCATGAACACCCCCATGGCATCCAGACCACACTGGTCGCTGATGACCTCGATACAGCCGCCGACAGGCCAGCCTCTGTTATACAGTTGTGTATCCAGTACATCGAAACCCGTTCTGACACCAGAGAAGGTGTGGGCATCGCCATTGGCGGCGGTGTTTTCCGGACGGAGGAAAACACGCTGTTGTTGACCGAGACCAGACGGATCCATACCGTGTTGGTCCATACCTCTCCAGGTGTCGGCACGACGGAAAATATCTTCAAGTAGATAATTCATGATGCACTCCCATTTCATATTGCTGCGCCGAATCACTCCCGCCGACAGGTGGCGTGCTGATGAAACAGCGACAACAGTAAAAACACTGTATAAATAGACAGTATTTGAGCATGACCCAAAAAGCAAGTGAGGATTTTTCGGACTGTCGTGAAACACGACAGGTCCATCGATCGGCGCTGTCAGATCCACGCTTTCGGGGCTATTACCCCGCTAGCTGGTTCTCAAGCCTCGGCGCTTGGTTACTGCGGTTTCTGTTGGGATGGAGCGCCTGGGACCTGACTCACTCGGCGACCTGGGTGGGTATTGTCGGTGCCTTGATGCTGGCGCCGGCGCTGTTGTTATCACCGTGGTTCGGGATTCTCTCTGACAGGGTGAATCCGCGTGAGGGGCTACGGTTGTCGATGGTGATTCACAGCGCCATCACGCTTACCGGCACCCTCACGACCTGGCTGGGTTGGTACGATCGCGCGGCCTTGCTGGCGCTCGCGGGCACTCTCGGTGTGGCCACCTCGTTGCACTCACCGATGCGACTCGCCCTCGTGCCGCTCCTGGTCACACGCGAGGCGCTACCCAGTGCGGTGGGATATTCCGCCATGTCTTTCAATATTGCCCGCATGGTGGGGCCGGCTCTAGGGGCGGCCCTGGTTGCGCAGGTGAATGTCAGCGCCGCCTGGTTGACCGCAATGATGATGTTCATGGTGTCGTTCTGGGGTCTGTCCCGACTGCCGATTGAGCGGGACGCGCCCGCGGTGCCATCGTCCTCTTTCGTGGACCAGTTGGTCGCAGGCTTTCGCCATTTGTTGGGCCGATCCGATCTCAGGTTGTTGCTCGCACTCACGGCGGTCAATGGTCTGCTGGGCCGCACTATTATCGAGTTGCTGCCCGCCCTCTCGGGGCAGGTGTTACAGGGCGGATCCGCAGAGCTCGCGGTCCTGGTTGCCATGGCCGGTTTGGGTTCTGTGCTGGGGGGCTTGCTCGTCAGTCGTCAGGCCGCTGACCTGGCGCGCCTCATGACACTGGTGTGCGCGGCGATCATGCTGGCAGGCCTCACCCTCATCAGTTTGCATTGGTTTGCCGGCTTGGTGGGGCTGGCGCTGTGGGTATCGATGCTCAGTGTCGTCACCACCGTAGCGGGTACCGGCTCGCAAACGCTTATACAGTTGACGGCCAGTGCCGAGTACCGCGGTCGTGTGATGAGCGTTTGGACTATGCTGGCTATGGGCGCGCCTGCATTGGGCGCTGCTTTACTCGGCGCGGGGGTGGATGGTTTTGGCTTCAGTCGTGTCGCTATATGGACAGGAGGCGCGGGGATTGTTTTGGTTATCGGTCTCTACGCGCGCCGCTCGCGCGTACTGGCAGGCAGTGATCCCTGAGCCAGCACAACCACGAGCCGCTCCAATAAACTCCAGGGTTCCCCCTGCATAAAACCCTTACTGGCGCCATCCGCGTGAAAGCTGAGTGCCTGCATCTCAGCGAGATCTCGGCCGCCCAGCCGGTTCATCGCTGAGCGCACCAGCGCCTGTCGATTCCGCCATACCCCACGCTGACTCAGTGCCGCATTCACAGGCGTGCCGCTCGCGATTTCCCGCTTCAAATCTGCGAGCAACCTGACCTCCCGCGAGAGGGCCCACAACAACACGGGTGGTTGGATCGCCTCGGCCCGCAGCCCCCGTAATGTCCGCACGGCGCCCCGGCTATCCCCCGATAGGGCAACATCAACTAACCGGAAGGCGTCGTAGCGGGCGTTATCCGACACGGTGTCTGCCACCAACTCGGCGGTGATGGTCTGCTCGCCATGAAGTAGCCTCAGCTTTTCGATTTCCTGCGACGCCGCGAGCAGGTTGCCTTCCAGTCGCTCGGCCAGCAGCGTCACAGCGTCGTTGTCTGCGGTCAGGCCAGCGGTCTTCATGCGGGCAGCTATCCAGCTGGGTAACTCGGCCGGAGAGATCGGCCACACCGGGAGTACGATCCCCGCCTGATCCAGCGCGACGTACCATTTGCTCTTCTGCGACTGTTTGTCGATGCGCCCGCTAATGATGAGCAGGACATCCTCCTGTTCTCCCGCGAGGTACTCTTGTATGGCCTTGCTGCCCTCGGTTCCGGGCTTGCCGCTGGGAAGTTGCACCTCAATTAACTTTCGATCGGCAAAAAGAGACAGCGAGCCGGCGCTATGACCAAGCTCCAACCAATCGTCTTTGCCAGAGATCGTAATGCGCTGGCGCTCTGTGCAGCTGGCAGCGCGGGCTGCGGTGCGAATGGCATCGGCGCACTCCTGCACGATCAGTGGCTCGTCGCCTGAAATCAGATAGCAGGGGGCAAGATGTTGTGAGAGATGGTCAGCGAGCTGCGGCGGCTTCAGTTGCATCAGCTGCCCAGGCTGTGGCTGACGCGACGGGCAATCTGATCAGCTAGGTCACGGCGCATTTCTTCGCGAAGCAGCCGCATCTCTTCTGTTTTACCAACCACGTTGCGGGGGTCGTTGAGCATCTGGCGGGTCACGGTCGCGCGCGCCTCAATCGGATCCGACGCTTGCTGATTAAGCGTGAAATCGGCGAACAGCGTGAGCTCAAGTTCGGCCGCCCTGGCCTGCGCAGTCAGTGAGAGGTTGCGCTGCGTGAACTGCTCGGGTTGTAGCCTCAAAGTCAGCGTGGCGTCGCCTTCCTCCAACAGAATCAGGCCCGTGGCGCTCAGTGCTCTGGACACCTCCCGGGTCAGCTCAGATCGGGGCTGGCTGCTCATCAACTGGAGGGTCATGCCTTCGAGTTTGGCGCTACTGCTAGCGGCATCACTGCCTTTGAGTTGGAAGCCGCATCCAGCCAGACACATCAGCATCGCGGACAAGCAGATCCATTTTACTAATGCGCTCTGGCCTGGTGCGCTTTGACCCAGTGAGCATTGGATAGTGCGGTAGGCAGCACTGTGAGTGGTGTTGTCGTGGTCGATCATTGCGCGACGATATTCACCAGCTTCTGGGGCACGACAATGACTTTACGGATGGTCGTATCCGCCAGAAACCGCTGCACGTTCTCCTGACTCTTGGCCATCGCCTCAATTTCTGCATTGTCTGCGGAGGCGGGCACGCTGATTTTGCCTCTCACCTTACCATTGACCTGCACTACGATCTCCAACTCGTCGCGGCTCAGGGCAGTGTCGTCGACATCGGGCCACTGGCTTTCCTTGAACGCTTCGCCTGTCAGGGCCTGCCACAGGTGCTCGCTAAGGTGTGGCGTGATGGGCCACAGCAACTGCAGCACTGCGCGCAAACCCTCGTCGATGACAGCGCGATCACCGCTGTGCTCGGTCGGGTGGCGACCGAGTTCATTGCAGAGCTCCATCACCGCGGCCACGGCGGTATTAAAGGTTTGTCGGCGACCATAGTCGTCGCTGACTTTGGCGATGGTCTCGTGGATTTTGCGCCGCAGATTTTTTTGCTCGCCGTTCAGTGAGTCAGGCAGTGACTCGGTGCCGTCAATATCGAAGTCATGCGCCAGCCGCCACAGCCGTCTGATAAAACGATTAGCGCCCTCGACCCCTGAGTCTGACCACTCGAGTGACTGCTCGGGGGGTGCTGCAAACATGCTGAACAAACGCACCGTGTCGGCGCCATAACGATCGATCAATTCTTGTGGGTCAACCGTGTTGCCTTTGGACTTCGACATTTTGGCGCCGTCTTTCAGCACCATGCCCTGTGTGAGCAGTCGCGTGAAAGGCTCGTCGCTACTCACCAATCCGGCGTCTCGCATCAGTTTATGAAAGAAGCGGGAGTAGAGGAGGTGCAAAATGGCGTGTTCAATGCCGCCAACATACTGATCCACGGGTAGCCAATAATTCGCCTGATCGCTGTCGATCATGCCGTCGGTGTAGTGTGGGCAGGTGAAGCGCGCGTAGTACCACGAGGACTGAACGAAGGTGTCGAAGGTATCGGTTTCGCGCTCGCAGGGCTGTCCTTCGAATTCAAACCGGCGCCATTTGGGATCGGCCTTGATGGGTGAGGTCACACCATCCATTGCCACGTCTTCGGGTAGCAATGAAGGCAGTCGGTCGGCCGGAATAGGTATGTCTTGTCCGTCTTCCAGGTTGAGCATGGGGATGGGCGTTCCCCAGTAGCGCTGGCGGGACACTCCCCAGTCTCTTAACCGGAACTGGGTGGTGGTTTGGCCCATCCCAACGGCCTCAAGCCGCGCAGCGATGCCTTCAAAGGCCTCGTCAAAGTCGAGCCCATCGAATTCTGCAGACCCGGTCAGCACGCCGTGCTCCGTGTAGGCGCTGTCCGCGGTCTCCGCGGGCTTGCCGTCGGGATCACAGACCACCGTTTTCATCGGGAGCGAGTACTTGCGGGCAAACTCCCAGTCGCGCTCATCGTGCGCCGGCACTGCCATGACTGCGCCTGAGCCATAGTCCATCAATACATAGTTGGCCACGCAAACGGGTATGGCCTCGCCGGTCAGCGGATGGGTGGCACGCAAGCCAGTATCCATGCCGAGCTTCTCGGCCTGCGCCATGTCGGCTTCGGCGACCGATGCTTGCTTGCAGGCGGAGATGAATTCGGCGAGTTCAGTATTGTTCTCTGCCAGCGCCAGCGTAATGGGATGTTCTGCGGCCAGACTGATGTAGGTCACACCGTAGAGCGTATCGGGCCGGGTGGTGTAGACCTCAATGCGATCGAGATTGGCAATGGGTTCATCCAATCCAAACGCCAGCTCCACGCCGCGGCTTTTTCCAATCCAGTTCCGCTGCATGGTGCGCACGGCCTCGGGCCAGCCGTCCAGCGTGTCGAGGCCCTCCAACAATTCTTCGGCATAGGCAGTAATGCGAATAAACCATTGCGGGATCTCGCGCCGCTCGACCACGGCGCCCGAGCGCCAGCCGCGACCATCGATGACCTGTTCATTGGCCAGCACGGTCTGGTCTACGGGATCCCAGTTCACCGTGGCCATTTTTTTGTAGACGAGGCCCCGCTCGTAGAGTTGGGTAAAAAACCATTGCTCCCACTGGTAGTACTGCGGGTCGCAGGTGGCGATTTCCCTGTCCCAATCATAGGCATAGCCCAGTCGCTTTAATTGGGCGCGCATGTGGTCGATGTTTTCCCGGGTCCAGGCCGCGGGCGCAACCTTGTTGGCGATAGCCGCATTTTCGGCGGGAAGTCCAAAGGCGTCCCAGCCCATCGGTTGCAGCACGTTCTTCCCTTGCATGCGCTGGTAGCGCGCGATCACGTCGGCAATGGTGTAGTTGCGCACGTGCCCCATATGAAGCTTGCCGCTGGGGTAGGGGAACATGGCCAGGCAGTAAAACTTATCCCGCGCCTCATCGGGCTGCACGGCGAAACGACCGGACTCAGCCCACTCGGCCTGTAGCTCCAATTCCATGATTTGCGGTGTGTATTCTTGGCTCATTGTTCCTCAATCACAGCAGCGGGGGACGCTGGCTTTATCCCGATTGCGTTTATCGTCCGATGCAGTCCCAGCGGGGCCGCGCAGAGTTTACCAGTATTAGGCGCGATCCCGACCCAACACGAGGGTGATCAGGGCGAAAACCCAGATGGGCAGGCTGCCTGTTGCGGCAAAGGGCGTGTTCCCTGAACGTGGTTGCATGGAGCCGCTGATCACGGTCTCGGTGAACTGCGATGCCGTTGAGGTGACAACGCCCTTGGACGTGATCAGGGCGCTGACCCCGTCATTGGTGCCACGGATCAGGTCACGTCCGAGCTCGACCGCGCGATAGCGGGCCATTTGGAAGTGCTGCCAGGGGCCCGCGCTTTGGCCAAACCAAGTGTCATTACTGATGGTCACGAGGAGTGCCGCGTCTCGGGCGTAGCGCTGCACGAAGTCGGGGTAAACAATCTCGTAGCAGATGAAGGGCGCAACCGGTAGGTTGCCGGCAAGGAGAGCGCGCTGCTCGGTCTTGCCGGCAACGAACTGCGACATGGGCAGGTCGAAAAAGGCGATTACGCCCCTGAGCCAGCGTTCCAGCGGCACATACTCCCCGAAGGGCACCAGCTTCTGCTTGTGATACGTCCCGGAACCGTCGCCGAGGGCCGTGATGCTGTTGTAGCGTCCCGTGGTATCGCGGGTGGGAATGCCGGTGATGAGTGAACTACCCAGTAGCGCGAGTTGCTGGTCGACCGGCTCGATAACATCCAGCAACCGGTCTCGGTAGCCGGGCAACGCCGTCTCGGGCCAGACAATCAGATCATGGTCCTGAGCGAGCGTTGTCGAACGCGCGCCAAATTCAGACACGATCTGCTTGCGGTAGCGCGGGTCCCATTTTTCCTTCAACGGCACATTGGGTTGCACGACCGCGACCGTGATTGCCTCTCCCTCAGGAATGGTCCACTCCGTGCGCTGCAATAGCAGGCTTGCTATCACCAACGGACCCACCAGTGCTGCAGTGCCCACCCAGCGTCCGGTATCGCGCGGTTGACTCAAGGCATTGGCAACTAAACAGCCAATTGCGACGAGGAACCAGGAGGCGCCGTAGACGCCGACCACTGGAATCCACCCCGCCAAGGGTGAATCGAGTGCGCCATAGCCGGCATAGAGCCAAGGGAAACCGGTGAGCAGCCAGCTACGTAGCCATTCGAAAAGCACCCATAACGAGGCAAACTGAACCGCTCGCCATGCCGGATGTCGGCTTGCGAGTCGTGCAAAGGCCGTCCCCTGTGCGGCAAAAAGCAGCGCCAGACCGCCGCAGAAGACGGTCGTCAGGCCCACCGCCAGCCAGACGGGCGTATTGCCGTAAACGTGGATACTCACGTACACCCATGAGACGCCCGCGCCGAAGAAACCTACGCCGTAGGCAAATCCGGTGGCCCCCGGCCGCTGGGTGCGATTCAGTGCCGTATAGAGGAGGCCAGCGCTGAGAGGAATAACTGGCCAGACGTCAAACGGGGCGAGGCCGAGCGGAAAAATGAGGCCAGCCAGCAAGGCGGCGCCCCAACTGGGGACTCTGTCGAGCATCAGCTTGTGGTGTCAGTGGCTTCGGTTGTTACCCGCAAACGGGTGAGTCGGCGTTCGTCGGCATGGATGACCTTGAACTCGAATTGATCAAGTCGAATCGATTGGTTGCGGGTCGGCAATTGCCCAAATGCATTGATCACCAGGCCGCCAATCGTGTCGAACTCCTCGTCGCTGAAAGCGGTGTCAAAGAATTCGTTGAAATCCTCGATGGGTGTAAGCGCCTCGACCATAAATGAGTTGTCGTTGACGGGGCGAATCAGCTGCCCTTCTTCAACATCGGTCTCGTCCTCAATTTCACCCACAATCTCCTCGAGCACATCCTCGATGGTGATCAGCCCGGCGATGCCACCATACTCGTCGATCACGATCGCCATGTGGTTGCGGTTTTGCCGGAATTCTCGCAGCAATACGTTGAGACGCTTGCTCTCAGGGACGGCAATGACCGGCCGCATCAGTGCCGTGATGCTCGGCACATCGCCGTCATTCTGAATCAGCGGCAACAGGTCTTTGGCCAACAGCATGCCGATGACGTCGTCGATACCATCTCCGATTACTGGATAGCGCGAGTGCCCAGACTGGACAATTTTGGGTAGTGCTTCCTGAAGCGGCTGATCAGAGTCAATCACAATCATCTGTGCGCGGGGAATCATGATGTCCCGCACCTGCATGTCGGTTACGAGCAATGCGCCTTCCATGATTTTGCGCGCATCCTCATCGATGATCTCGTGCTCCTCAGCCAGTGAGAGCACACCCTCGAGGTCAGATTTATTCTGGGGTTCGCCGCTGATGAAATGGGTCAGTCGGTCCAGCCAGGATCGTTCTTCCGATTCCAGCTTGCGTTCATCGTTCACGTTGATAAGCCCTCCGGGGGCTGTTCATGGTTATAGGGGTTGGGAAAGCCAAGGTGCCCGAGTAAATCAATCTCGAGGGCTTCCATTTGCTCGGCTTCCGCAGGAATTTGATGGTCATGGCCTAAGAGATGCAGGACACCATGAATAACAAGGTGTGCCCAGTGGGCCTCCTCGGATTTGTGTTGTTGTGCCGCTTCGAGCTGCACCAGCGGCGCGCAGATCACCAGGTCGCCCAGCAATCCAGAGCCAGTCTCTGCCGGCACATCGGCGGGGAAGGACAGCACGTTAGTGGGGCCTGCTTTAGCGCGGTAGGTTTGATTGAGATCGGCCGCCTCTTCATTGTCGGTAATGCGGATAGAGAGTTCTGGAGTCGGCTCTGGCAAAGATGAGGTCTGTGTCAGCGTGTGACTTACCCAGCCCTGCAGTGTGGCGTCAGTGGGCGAGTCGATCGCGGTGGCGCGGTCAACGGATAGCAGGATATTCACGGAGGACCCTCGCCGCGGGTTGATGCGTTGCCTTGCTCAAAGGCGTCGTAGGCGCTCACGACCCTCTGCACCAGCGGATGTCGGACGACATCCTTATTGCCGAACTGAGTAAAGGTGATGCCAGCCACCTCTTCCAGCACCGTCATGGCATGAGTCAGGCCGCTCTGCGTGCCTTTGGGGAGATCAATCTGGCTGGTGTCGCCCGTCACGACCGCGGTGGATCCGAAACCGATCCGGGTCAGGAACATTTTCATCTGCTCGCGGGTAGTGTTCTGCGCTTCGTCCAGAATGATGAACGCGTGGTTAAGGGTGCGGCCGCGCATAAAGGCGAGGGGCGCCACTTCAATGATGTGCCGCTCGATGTACTTGTTCACCGTCTCGAAACCCAGCATTTCATAAAGTGCGTCGTAGAGTGGCCGCAGATAGGGGTCAACCTTCTGAGACAGGTCGCCGGGCAGGAAACCCAGGCGCTCGCCTGCTTCGACGGCTGGGCGCACCAGCAGTATGCGCTTTACTTGCTCGTTGAGTAGCGCGCGCACCGCGCACGCGACCGCCAGATAGGTTTTACCGGTGCCGGCAGGGCCTACGCCAAAGTTGATGTCATGGGTGTAGATGGCCGATACATATTGGCGCTGGTTTTGCCCCCGCGGCCTGACCGAGAGCCGTTTGGTGCGAATGAGCCCCGTCGTATCGGTGGCGATATCCGCAGTCTGGGGTTCGTTGAGCAGTTCGAGGTCTGCCTCCTGAAGGCGCAGGTGAATGCTCTCAGGGCTCAGCTGAGCGCCATTTTCGATATCCGTGTACAGCGACGACAGCAGTGAGGCTGCGATCTGACAGCGCTCATGGGCGCCCCGCAGTTCAAAGTGATTGCTGCGGTTCTGGATCGTGATGTCGAGACGCTTTTCGATCTGGCGCAGATGGCTGTCCAGCTGCCCGCAGAGAGCTGCCAGATTACGTGCATCGTTAGGTTCGAGGGAGAGGGTGATATGTGAGGCCAGACCCGGAGGGGTGACCTCGGGCGCCGATTGCTCTGTGTCCAACGGTTTTCACGCCGCCTCTTTCACATTGGGTAACAAACGATACTCGCCTTGCCGGCTGAGTCAACTCCCGTTTAGGGCATTAAACGGGGTCGATCTGACGCCCCAGTAGCGAGTTGGTATAAGCCGCCGTAATCTGGACCTCGGCAAATTGGCCGATCAGGGCGGTGTTTTGAGAGGCGAAGTTCACCACACGGTTATTTTCCGTGCGCCCAGAGAGCTGCCCGGGGTCTTTTTTCGCGTAGCCAGTGACCAATATGCGCTGGGTCGTGCCCACCATCGACTCGGCAATCTGCTGCGCCTGCTGCGCAATGCGTGCCTGAAGAATGTGCAGTCGCTGCTTTTTGACCGCTTCCGGCACTTCGTCGGGCAATTCAGCGGCGGGTGTACCGGGACGCGCGCTATAGATGAAGCTAAAAGAGGTATCGAAGCCGATCTCTTCAATCAATTTCATCGTGGCCGCGAAATCGGCCTCGGTCTCGCCGGGGAAGCCGATAATAAAGTCGGATGATAACGAGATGTTGGGACGAATCTTGCGCAGTGCGCGGATGGTTGCCTTGTACTCGAGTGTGGTGTGTCCACGCTTCATGGCCATCAGAATACGATCCGAGCCGCTTTGCACGGGCAGATGCAGATGGTCGACCAGCGCGGGTATTTCGGCGTAGCAGGCCACAATTGCATCGGTGAACTCGACCGGGTGGGACGTGGTGTAGCGAATCCGCTCGATGCCCGGCACCAGATTCACCAGGTGCAGCAACTCAGCGAAAT
>JADHQF010000036.1 GCA_016778085.1 Luminiphilus sp.
GCCACCGCCGCCAACCAAACTTTCGCAGTGAGTACCGCTGTCACCGCGAACAGAACGACGCCGTTACTGATGAGCAGTCGCGCCATCAGCGGCTCCTCGACGGATTGGACCCGGCCCCATATCGTTCCGCCCAAAAAACAGAGGATCCCCAGCGAGTACATAACAAACCCCTGAACAGAGACGGCTCCGGGCCAATCGGCAAGTAGCCATGCCCCCGCCAAAAACCCATAAAAAGGCAGCAAACCGGCGTAACCCAGACCCAGCATGACGGTGCGATTTTGCATCACGAGCCTCCAAAAAAAACCCCGGCCAGAGGCCGGGGCAAGAATTCGCCACCTGGGGGAAGATGGCTCAACCGGAGAGTCGATCATCCGGTCGCTAGAATTACGCCTCGATATGGGGCCCGGATCACCGGGCTTGAGGAAAAAATCTTCCTTTCTCTCGTCCATGTCGCCATGCCCGTGTCCCATAGGCTTGTGGCGAATGCCGGCGAACTGACCTTCCCGAAAAAAAATGCCACCCAACACCACCCGGCCACCGAGATAAGAGGGGCCGAAAGCCGCGTGAACATTGCCTTATGCCTTGGACGAATGAAGGCAATCGGTACTGATAAAAAAAGAGTTTTCGACAGCAGCTCCGGGCCGCGCTAATGTAAAAAAAGAGCCACTTTCCCGGCGGTCACAACATCAACCCTCCAATCCGATGCGGGCAACGCACACGGGGGGCGGCGGATCACCCTGCGACTGAAGCGGAGGGTGTCCTACGGCGGCAATGCCAGCCGCCATCCATTTCCCGGACCCCTCACCATGGTGAGGCTGCACTACGATGTGTCGGGAGACACCCCTCTCCCTGCACTTGGCGGACGACGCCAGCAAAGGGAGAACCGATGAAAAGACTCAAGCGAAACCGTATCCAACGCGCCTTTGACAAAGGCTACCAACTCGGCCTTGCCGGACGCTCCAAGGAAAACTGCCCTTTTTTGACCGGTTTAGCGCGTAATAAATGGCTAGAAGGCTGGCGAGAAGGACGAAACGACTGGCGAGAGGGCCTCACAGACGCTCTGACATGCTATAAATTGTCAGGCTTCTGACCACTCGCCTGAGCACGCTCCCACCAAAAGGAGTTTTTTGAACGTTCGGGCCTTGTAATGGTCAGAAAGCACGCTATTTCTGACACCGCAGTAACTAAGGCCTGATCCGTGAATTACCAACTCCTCGCGAACCTCGAAAATTGGCTGGGGCAACAAATTGTTGGCCAGCAAGATCTGATTCATAAGCTGATGCTGGCACTGCTTGCCGACGGACATTTATTGGTCGAGGGTGCACCCGGTCTGGCCAAAACCCGGGCGATTAAAGAAATGGCCGAGGGTATTGAGGGCAGTTTTCACCGTATCCAGTTCACGCCAGATCTGCTTCCCGGCGACATCACAGGTACCGATATCTTTCGCCCGCAAACGGGCGCGTTTGAGTTTCAGCAAGGTCCCATTTTCAACAACCTGGTGCTGGCAGACGAGATCAACCGCGCTCCTGCCAAAGTGCAGTCCGCGCTCCTGGAGGCCATGGCCGAACGCCAGGTCAGCATTGGCAGTCAGACCTACGAATTACCGTCGCTGTTTCTGGTCATGGCGACCCAGAACCCGATTGAGCAGGAGGGCACCTATCCGCTCCCTGAAGCGCAGCTGGATCGATTTCTGATGCATGTCCGCGTGTCCTACCCGGACGCGAGGGCAGAGCAGGCCATTTTGCGATTAGCGCGCAATGAGGCCGGTGGCTCCCGGAGCCGGCCCGAGGGCACTGTCTCGCAAGCTGACATTTTCTCAGCGCGAAAAGCGGCACTGGACATCCATATGGCGCCGGCGGTTGAGGAATACATCATCCAACTGATTGTTGGCACTCGCGAGCCAGACCACTACGACAGTGAGCTGGCCGGCTGGCTGGAATACGGGGCCAGCCCGCGGGCGACGATCGCCCTGGATCGCTGCGCCCGCGCGAACGCGTGGATTGCAGGGCGGGATTACGTCAGCCCTGACGATGTGCAAGCGGTTGCACTCGACTGTCTGCGGCACCGACTCATCGTGTCCTTCGAGGCGGAAGCGGCAGGCGTCAGTAGCGATCAGATTATCGAGCGATTGATCGAGCGCATCCCCGTTGCCTGACAGAGACAGTAGCAAAGCCATGACCGGTCCCCGCGGTGCGGTTGTCACTGCTGAGGACCTAATCGCCACCCGATTCGCAGCACGATTCATCGATGTCACCGGTCAGACCCGTGCACTCGCCAACCTCGCGGGCATGCGCCGCTCCCGCCAACGTGGCCGGGGCGTCGAATTTGACGAGGTGCGCGCCTACGCGGCAGGGGACGACGTCCGCGCGATCGACTGGCGCGTCACGGCCCGCTCGGGTACCCCCCACACCAAATTGTTTCACGAGGACAGGGAACAGCCCATTTTGGTTGCTGTGGATCAACGCTCACCCATGAAGTTTGGTGCCAGCCGCTGTTTCAAATCGGTGATGGCGGCCCATGTGGGCGCGCTGACGCTATGGTCCGGGCTGCAGGCCGGAGAGCGTATCGGCGGCGCGGTACTCGGAGACGAAGTCCTGCACGATACGCGACCCAAGCGAAGCCAGCATGCGGTACTCAACATGATTAAAGATCTGGTGGCCGAGGGCCGCCCTGAGGCAGAGGCCCCGGTCGCTCGTAGCCTCGGCGATCTGCTTGAGCAGCTAGAGCGGATCGCGCGCGCCGGCACACGAATCTTTCTCATCAGCGACTTTCACGACCTCTTCGAGGAAGCGCATCTAGCGCCACTCAGGCGATTGGCGCGCAAAACACAAATCGTGGCCGTCGCGGTGGGCGATTCGCTGGAGGCCAGCCTCCCCCAAGCTGGCTTTTATGCGGTGACCGACGGCGTCACGCATTCCCAGCTCGACACCAGCGTGGCCGGAGCCCGCGCAGCTTACGAGGCGGACTATCAAGATCGACTCGCGCAGCTGACAAAACGTCTCCGGGAGCTCCGCATGCCACTACTGCCGCTGCAGACACATCAAGACCCGCTAAAACAGTTGCTGACGGTATTCCCTCCAAGATGAATCCGGAAATGATGCTGTCACAACTCGCGCCGCTGCGAGAACCCGTAGCGATCAGCTGGTGGCCTCTGGCGCCCGGTTGGTGGGTTGTCTTAGCACTGACTGTGGCTTTACTGGTAGGCCTTGGCCTGTGGCTCCGAAAGCGGCGTCTCAAGACGGCCTACCGACGGGTCGCTTTGGCAGCCCTCGATGAGCTCCGCACGCGAGAGGCGAGACAGGACGAACTTAATTGGCTCCTCAAGGCAGCGGCCTTGAAGGCCTATCCCCACGAACAGGTCGCAGGGCTCCACGGGACGCAATGGCAACAATTTCTCGCGTCGAGTTGCCCCAAGGTGGCATCGGACGCTTTTGGTGAGCTCGACAGCCTCTATCAGCGCGAGCCGTCGCCGGTCAGCAGTCATCTTTTTGATGCAGCTGAACATTGGATACGTCAGCACGAGGTCACCCATGCTTGAGTGGCTATGGCCCTGGGTCTTCGCTGTAGCCCCTCTGCCCTGGCTGATTTATCGCTTCAGCAAGGGGGAGTCTCTGCAGCCCTCGGCGCTACGCGCACCCTTTGCGGCAAGGTGGCGCGGTTTATCCGGCGCCAGTCGCAGCATAAGGTCAGGCCGAGGCTACTGGTGGCTGCTGTGGCTCACATGGATGATGCTGATCGTCGCCTCCGCGAGGCCACAGTGGATCGGCGAACCCATTGAGCTTCCCAATACCGGGCGCGATCTGATGCTGGGGCTTGATCTCTCGGGCAGCATGCAGATTGAAGACATGCAGGTGGGCAATCGTCTTGTGCCCCGCATCACCGCGGTCAAAGCGATCGCTGCCGATTTTACCGAGCGGCGCCAGGGTGACCGCGTCGGTCTGATTTTGTTCGGTACGCGGGCTTATCTGCAGGCCCCGCTCACTTTCGATCTGAGCACCGTGACGCGTTTCATTGGCGAGGCCCAGCTGGGCTTCGCCGGCGAAGATACCGCTATCGGCGACGCGCTGGGTCTGGCGATCAAGCGGCTGCGGGAACGACCCGCATCATCGCGTATTTTCATTCTGTTAACAGACGGTCAGGATACGGCCAGCACCGTAGACCCCATGGAAGCAGCAGCGCTGGCCGCTCAACTCGACGTCAAGATTTACACGATTGGCATCAGCCGCAATTTGGGCCGCACCACAAACGGGCGCAGTGAGGTCGATGAAGCGATGCTCAATGCGGTGGCAGAGGCAACCGGTGGCCGCTACTTCCGGGCGACCTCGCCGGCAGAGCTGGAGGCGGTCTACGCACTGCTGGACGAACTCGAGCCGGTGGAGCAGGAAGCCAGCACTTTCCGCCCAAAACGCGCCTTGAGTTGGATACCGCTTCTGGCCGCCCTGACGTTGGCGAGCCTGCTGGCGTTACTGCGCAGCCGCTGGCTCAGTCGCCTGGGCGCGTGGCCGCGCTATGGGAGAGCGGGATGATTGACGGATTTCATCTGCTTCGCCCGGACTTACTGTGGGCCTTACTCGCCTGCCCGCTCGTGGCGCTGGCGCTCTGGTGCCGGCGCGCTCATCAGGGTGACTGGACCAAGGTGATTGACGCCGAGCTGCTGCCTTACCTGCTGCCGGATCAGCGCGGCAAATCGCAGCGCTCGCGGGTCTGGATACCGACCCTGCTGCTAATACTCGTGACGCTGGGTGCAGCCGGGCCAAGTCTTCAGCGTGTCGAGCTGCCGGTGATCAAGCGGGCAGACGCCCTCGTCATCGTGCTGGATCTCAGCGCCTCGATGTTGGCCGCTGACGTCCAGCCTAGCCGTGTTCAGCGCGCAAGGCAGAAAATACTGGATCTGCTCGATACCCGGGAGGAAGGCGTGACCGGTCTCGTCGTATTCGCCGGCGACGCCCACGTCGTCACGCCGCTGACCGACGACACCCGCACCATCGCCAACCTCATGCCGGCGCTCTCCCCCGCCATCATGCCCTTGCCGGGTGCGGACGCCACCAGTGCGTTAGAGATCGCTGCTGAGCTACTGCTGACCGCGGGCGCCCAAGGTGGGCATATTCTATTGATGACCGATGGCCTCCCTAATTTTGAGAGTGATCGTGTGCGATCTGCACTCGATGACAGTGGCGCCAGCCTGGCCATTCTCGGCATCGGCACCACGACCGGCGCGCCCATACCGCTCCCCAACGGGGGCTTTTTGAAAGACAACGCGGGCGAAATTGTGATTCCCGCGCTGGATCGCGATCAGCTTGCAATAGTCGCCGAGGAATTGGGCGCGCCCTATGAAGAAGTCCGGCTCGATGAGCGGGACATTGAGGCGCTGACCCAGCGCGATGGCCTCGCGACGGAAGGTGAGCTGGATCTCGATCGGCAGACGGACGTTTGGCAGGATCAGGGTTTCTGGCTGGCGGCACTGGTCGCGTTATTACTCCTTCCCGCCTTCCGTAAAGGGGTGGTGGCGAGCATCGCATTCGTGCTGCTGACCCACGCGCCACCTCCGGAGGCAGCGGGTTGGGATGACCTGTGGCTGACCCCCGATCAACAGGGCGCCCGCCACCTGAGCGAGGGCGAGGCCTCTGAAGCGGCCCGTGCTTTTGCCGACCCCAACTGGCGCGGCGTCGCGGAGTATGAGGCTGGCAGTTACGATCAGGCGGCAAAGAGCTTCGCCGGGAAGACCACTGCGGACAATCTCTACAACCTTGGCAACTCGCTGGCACTGCAGGGGGATCTGCGAGGCGCGCTCAGTGCCTATGAGGAGAGTCTGAACCTTACGCCCGACGCCGAGGACGCCATTGCGAATCGCGACTTCATTCAGTCGCTACTGGATCAGCAGGAACAACAGCAGGATCAGGAAAGCGACCAGGAAAGTCAGGAAGGCGATCAGTCTCAGGAAGACAACGACAGCGACTCTCAGGGCGACAACAGCTCGGACACCTCCGAAGAGGGAGAGCAAGAACAAAGCGACGGCGAAAACAGCGACGAAAGCGATAGCGGTCAGAGTGACCAGTCCGAATCTGAACAAGAGCAGGAGCAGGGTCAGCAGGATCCCTCCATGGCTGACGCACAGGAGATGAACGCCGAGGCGCTGGAAGCGGCGACTCAGGAACAGATGGCCAAGTTTGACGAGGCGCTGGAAGAGCAACAGGCACTGGAGCAGTGGTTGCGCCGGGTACCGGATGATCCGGGCGGCTTGTTGCGCCGCAAATTCCGGTACCAGACGATGCAGAGACTCAGAGAGGGTGAGGAGCCTGATGAATCGGTCCGTTGGTAACCTTTTTGTCTGGGCGTGCTGCGTCGCCATGATGCTGTGGACCAATCTGTCCTGGGCAGAGCTTTCGGCAACAGCGGACCGGCGCACTATCGCCATGGGCGAAACCCTGCGCCTGACGCTATTGGGTGATGCCGGCGAGCAGCCCGCCGAGATTGATCTCACACCGTTGAATCGCGACTGGGAGATTCTGTCGCGCTCCAGCGCCACCAATGCACGCTTCATTAACGGGCAAAATCAGGTTACCCGCACACTCGAGATGGAGCTGGCGCCGCTGCGCCAAGGCACGCTGACCATTCCATCGCTCACGGCAGGCGGCCGAAGTACGACACCACTTGCCATTCGCGTAAACCCCGAACCAGTGGTGGCCCCAGGCGACGAGCTGGTGCTTTTCGACGCGAGCGTGGATGAACGCAGCGTCTACGTGCAATCCGAGGTGATCCTCACCGTGACCCTGCAACAGGCGATCAATCTGGATGGCGGCGAGATTTCAAACTTCGATATTCCTGATGCGGTTGTCGAAAACCTCGAGCGACGGTCTTTTCAGCGGCGCGTGGGTAATCGCACCTGGCTGGTCACGGAACTGCGGTATGCCGTGTACCCGCAGAAAAGTGGTGCGCTGAGAATTCCAGCCATCGGTTTTACGGCGCGCGAAGTGCAGCCGGGGCGCTCCCTGTTGGGTGCGCGCCTTGGCAGGCGACTACGCATGGCATCCACGCCACTGGAAATCGACGTTAAGAGCGTACCCACCAGCTTCCCCGGTGAGGTATGGCTGCCCGCCCGGGCGCTCACGCTGGAAGAGAACTGGTCCATCGACCCGACATCCCTGAATGTGGGCGACTCCACAACACGTACCCTCACCCTGACCGCCAGAGGGCTGCAGGGCAGTCAGCTCCCGCCGCTGAGTAGTGTTCAGGGCGCCGTCAACATTCCCGAGCTCCGGTTTTATCCCGACCAGGAATCCATTGACCAGAGTGAATTGGCTGAGGGGCTACAGGGCCGACGCGTGCAAAGCGAGGCGCTGGTCGCGCGATCAGGCGGCACTTGGACCTTGCCCGAGATTCGCGTGCCTTGGTGGAATATCGAAACAGACCGGCTGGAGTTCGCCACGTTGCCTGGCAGAACGGTCGTCGTGACCGCCATCCAGACCACCGATCAAATCAATGACACGATCCTCTCCCCAAACACCTCGACGGCCGGCACCACCCTCCCGCTCTGGCTGTGGGCTGTTAGCGCCGCAGGCTGGCTGGTGTCGCTTGCGCTCGGCATTCTGCTCTGGATGAGTCGCCGTCAAACCGCGGGTCCATCGCCGATACCGGGCGGCGCCAAAGCCAAATCCGCCTCAGTCCGGCAAGCGTTGGTCGAAATCAGAAAAGCCGCGGAGCAGCAGGATGCTACGCTACTCAGAAAAGCGATTCTGCAGTGGGCAGACCTCCATCACGATCAGAGATTTTCGTCGCTGGAAGCACTCGCTCGCGTCAGCACAGAACCCCTCGCAACGCGCCTAAGCGCAGTGGATCGGTCACTCTATGGAGATGGCGAGATAGCCGGGGCGCTGGAGGGACTGATCGATACGCTGCGTGAGGAGCCCGCGCCTCAAAGTCGGGGCACAGGCAGCAACACACTGGCGCTCTATCCCTCGTAACAAGCTGAAATCAGGGGATCCCTAGGCGGGCTCAGTCAGAGCCCGATTCAATACCTCAAAAACGTCCTTGGGTAGCGGATCAATCGCAGCAAGCCGCTCGAGCTCTGCCCGCATTGTCTCCTGACCGACTGCATAACGGCGCCAGCGCGTCATGGGCGCGAGCATGCGTGCCGCGATCTGGGGATTGCTCGCCTGTAGGCGCTCAATCACCTCGCTCATCAAACGATAGCCAGCACCATCGCTGCGATGAAAGGCGATCGGATTGCCGCCGGCAAAGGCGCCAATCAGTGCTCTCAACTTGTTCGGATTGCGCCAGTCGAATGCCGGGTGGGTCATGAGCGCCCTCACGCTCTCGACACAATCCGTCCCGGGCCGGGTCGCCTGTACCGTCAGCCACTGATTGACCACCAGCGCCTCGTGCTGCCACTGCGCATAGAAGTCCGCCAGTGCTGCCTCTCGACTTTCAAGCTGTTCGTAGTGGGTGATCCAGCGCAACGCCGCAAGGCGGTCCGTCAGATTGTCCGCACGCTCAAAGAGGTTGTGCGCGGCATCGAGGTGCGCAGGATTCGCCGCCAGCAAATAATCCTGAGCAAGGTGCCGCAACGCACGCAGACCAATATCATCGGCGTGAGGTAAGTAAGCCAGTGGTGCCGAGTTGTCTGACAGCACTTTCTGCCAAACCGTCTCCAACGCTCCGCCCAATGACGCTTTCACCTGTCGTCGCTGATGATGAATCTGGCTCACGTTGACCAAACCCTGCTGAGCGGCCCGATCCGCAAGATACTCCTCGCTGGGCAAAGCCAATGTGAGCGCCTTCATGGCCGGGTCCATCGACCCCATCAGCACCTGTTCGCAGGCATCTAATAATCCCTGCGGCAAGTTTGTGTCTGTATCCACCTCTGCAGCCTCAATCGCTCTCGCCAACAGTGTTTGCGCCGCGTCCCAGGCGACAAAGGCGTCGTCATCCGCGGCCATAAGTATCAGCAAGTCCGCCTCGGTGTGGTCTACCGTGGCGCGCACCGGCGCCGAAAAACCGCGCAGGCATGAGAGCACGGGTTTCGAGGGCACGTCGTCAAAGGTGAATGTTTGTTCCCGCTCGGTCAGTTCAAGCACGCGCGTGGTCCCGTCACCTACAGACAGAGGCTGACCATCGACCAGCAGACCGGTCGCTACCGGAATGACTAGCGGCTCGTTTTCCTGCTGCGCGGAGGCCGCTGGATTATGTTGCTGAAGGGTCAGCTGGTAACGCCGAGTGTCGGCGTCGTAATGCTCACTGAATACCACTTCAGGCGTACCTGCCTGCTCGTACCAGCGCCTGAACTGCTCCAGATCGCGACCCGACGCCTCCGCCAGGCAGTCAACGAAATCATCGCAGGTCACCGCCTGCCCATCGAATCGCTCAAAATACAATGAGGTGCCTGCATGGAACGCCTCAGCGCCCAGCAGCGTGTGCAGCATGCGCACCACTTCCGCGCCCTTTTCGTAAACGGTGAGAGTGTAGAAGTTCGAAATATCGACGAAGGCGTCGGGGCGCACGGGATGCGCCAGCGGGCCCGCATCTTCGGCAAACTGGTGCGTGCGCAGGAACAACGCGTCCTCCACCCGCTTGACCCCTCGGGAGTTCATATCGGCGGAGAACTCACTGTCGCGAAAGACCGTGAATCCCTCTTTCAGACTGAGCTGGAACCAGTCCCGGCAGGTAACACGGTTTCCCGAGTAGTTATGAAAGTATTCGTGGGCCACCACCGCCTCAACGCGCTGAAACCCCATGTCCGTAGTGATATCGGGGTGGGCAAGCACGCAAGAGGTGTTGAAGACATTGAGGCCCTTATTCTCCATGGCACCCATGTTGAAATCATCCACCGCAACGATGTTATAGAGATCGAGGTCGTACTCGAGGCCGTACACCTGCTCGTCCCAACGCATCGCCGCCTTGAGTGCGCTCATGGCGTAATCGCAGTACCCGAGATCTTTCTCCTCCACCCAGATATTCAGATCCACCACCCGGCCAGAGCAGGTGGTAAAGACGTCACTCACAGGCTTCAGGTCTCCAGCGACCATGGCAAACAAATACGAAGGTTTAGGGAAAGGGTCGTGCCACACCACACGGTGCCGACCGCTGTCCAGATCTTCTTCACTGATTTTGTTGCCATTACTGAGCAGCACCGGGCACTCCGCGCGATCCGCCTCTAGGGTGACGGTATAGACCGCAAGCACATCGGGGCGGTCGGGGAAGTAGGTGATTTTCCTGAACCCCTCCGCCTCGCACTGGGTGCAATAGGCGCTCTGGGAGCGATAAAAGCCCTCCAGTGAGGTATTTTCTTCGGGGCAGATGGTCACGCAGGTGCGCAGGGTGAATCGATCTGGTACCGAGGGCACCCTAAGTTCGGTGTCGCCTGCGGTGTAATCATCCTCGGTCAGGCGCTCACCGTCCAACTCAATCCATTGCAGTGACAGCTGCTCTCCATCAAGCTTGAGGCCACCTTGCCCACTGCCCTGCCTCACCATATCGAGGGTTGCCGTGACCTCGGTGCGTCCCGGCGAAATCTGCACCAGCAAATCAACCGTCGTCACCGCAAACTCCGGTGCGCCATAGTCCTTGCGGTAGATTGTGCCGGGTAACCCTTCTCTCAACGCCATTACGCTGCCACCTTGATTTCGACTTCGTAGCCACCAAATTTGCGCATGTTTAACACGCCCGTATCGAGCATCAGATACTGCCCTTTAATCCCCATCAGTGTGCCTTCCACAACCGCCTGTTTATCGAAATTGTGTGCCTTCACCTTCTCTGGCCAGCTCAGCACCGGATAGCTGATTTTGGTCTCTGGGGCGTCTTCCAAAAGCTGAAATGCCGCCTCGCCGTGCTGCAACTGCAGATCCGCTATTCCCTGCGCACAACTTGTCATCAAATCCTGACGTATCTGTTCCAGATCCTGATCCGCGCCGTTGCCTTTCAGCATGGTCTGCCATGCCGTACGGTCACCGACTTCCTTGGCCAGCAGTACTTCCAACAGCCCCGAGAAATACCGCGTCTGCACCCGTGCAATGGGTTTGGCTTGCGTAGCGCCCTGATCAATCCAGCGGGTCGGCAACTGGGTTTCACGCGTGATACCGACTTTCACGTTGGAGGTATTGGCCAGATACACAATATGGGGCACCTGACAGTGATTTTCAGCCCAGTCGGGCTCGCGACAGGTTCCCTCTGCCAGATGACACTTCTCCGGGCTGACAATACAGCTATCGCACGCCGCCAGTTTGCGAAAGCACGGAAAGCAGTAGCCCTGATTAAAACTTTTCTTGGTGAGTCGGTCGCAGGCAACACACTCAATCCTGCCCGTGAATTCAAGGCGCAGAGATTGCCCGAGCTGGTCGTTCAGGCAAAGCGCCCCCTGCTCGGGAAACACGATGTAGCGGACCGTTTCCGCCAACTCGGTTTGCATCTTTCTCAGGCAACCCTGCCAGTCAGTCATAACTCGACTCCTTCCACGCTAGCGGCTGGGGATCATCACAGCTGTCCCCCGCTTTGGCTCCCTTGTCGATAAATCCCACCCGTTCGTTTGGCGGTAGGTGGATTTCGCCCCAGGTGATCACCGCCTTCATGGCATGCTGACGCTGCTCTTCGGTCAATGCTCTGCCATCCGGCCATCGGCCAGTCGACAGCGAGGTCACCAGCTGCTCGTAAACCTCTCGATCCATTTGCTGAACCGATTGTCGATAGTCATCCGCCACGCTCACCGACTCCCGAATAATGTGGGCAAACCACTGATAACGACACCCAGAACCCAGCCGGCCAGTAGCCCCCCCACATGGGCGCCATTTGCAATCGCGCCCGCACCGATAAACTCCATGCTTCCTACCATCCCGATCAGCAGCCAGATCATCATGAAAGCGAAAATGGCCATAGGCGGCGGCATGATCCAACCGGGCCTGCGCCACTGGGTCGCCATGATCAGACCCATAAAGGCGTACACCACACCGGACATGCCGCCGAACACGGACGGCCCCTCCCACCAGTACTGGCAGTAATTGCTGAGCATCGCACTGATCACATAGAGGCCAAGCAGGTTGACCGCGCCCAGTCGGTGCTCAATACGCTGGCCAAACTCCCATAGCCACAAGCAATTAAAGACCACGTGCAACCAGCCAAAATGAATCAACGTGGGGGTCACCAGACGCCACCAGTCCCCCCACTCACCAAATGCAACGTAGCCTCCAGCGGCACGAAATGGCACAAAATTAAATAACTCCAACATCCCTACCCATTGCAGTGGGTAGAAAAGCAAGAAGCAAACACTGGTCACTACCACCAGAGAGAAGGTGGCAGGCGCGCGTTGAATCGCCAAAGGCGCGCTATTTAACGAGGGCATCTGACCAGCGAAGTTTGTCTCGGCAGCTGGCATAAAAGCTGTACCCCGGAGGGTGCAGCAAGGTCAGTTCGCGGGCCTTTTTACGAATCCGGACGGAGTCACCCGGGAGCGCGGTGATCGAGATCTGACCGTCGCAGGTGATTGGTGGGTGGATGTCATTGCGGGACACCACATCAATGCGAATTTCGCTCTGCCCACTCACCACAATCGGGCGACTGGTTAGCGAATGCGGGAACATGGGTACCAGGACCAAGGCATCGAGGCCGGGGTACATGATCGGGCCACCCGCTGACAGTGAATACGCGGTGGAACCCGTAGGCGTCGCCACCAACAGTCCATCGGCATTGAGGCGATACACAAACTCGCCATCAATACTGAGCTCAAATTCAATCATCTGCGCCGACGCACCGGAGTTCACGACGATGTCATTCAAAGCCTCGCCGCGTCCAATCACCTGCTCGCCCCGCCAAACCTCGGTATCTAATAAAAACCGCCGCTCGCTGATAAAATCGCCGTCGAGTACCGCACTAACTTGATCAATCAATTCGTCGGGGCTGACATCCGTCAGGAATCCGAGGCGACCGCGGTTGACCCCGATGACTGGCGTGTCGTGCTTGACCAGTGTCCGGGCCGCACTCAGCAAACTGCCATCACCGCCGATCACGATGGCCAGATCCACCATCGCGCCGATTTGGTCGCGAGACTCCATTTCCCGCTTTTCAAAGTGGGACAGCGTAGCCATACGGTCTTCAATAGTGACCTGCAGCCCGCGATCATCCAGCAGGTTGAGGAGCCCGGAAACAACCTCCTCAACGCCGGGGTGCTCCCGGCGCCCGAGCAGGCCCACGTGGTTAAAAGTCATGCTCATCACCGGGGGGCTTGATCGCTGTGTTCATCTGCTCACCCGCTCCTCTGATACTCGTAACAAAGCGCGGCGCAGATCGTGCGCCACCTCGAAGTCCGCCAATTGTAACGCTGCAGTCCGGGTTGCGGCACTGGCATGCAGTTGCCAAAGCGACTCGTCATTCATGAGTTGATGCACGGTCATAGACATCTGCTCCGGACCCGCGGCAGCCAGTACGCCCTCTCCCAGCTCGGCGTGCGCGCGCCGCACCCCTTCCCGGGTAGTAATAACAGGCAACCCCTGAGACATGGCATTGACCAGCTTGGTATCCACGTGCTGCTCGAACATCAGCGGCTCAATGACGGCCCGACAGCCCAAATCGCGCAGCTGCTGTCGACTTCCGCTGTGAAGATAAACGTTATTGTTGGCCGCGGCCAGCTCTCTCAATGGCGATGGCGGTGCCATACCGACAAGGTGCAGCTCGATGTCAGCCAACGTGCTCTGGCCCCGGATCCATACCTCTCTCAGCAACCACTCGAGACTGGCCAGGTTGCTATTGTCGCCGAGATAACCGGCATAACCCACCCGCTGATGCGTTCCGCCCCAAGTTGTCGGCTCTCCCAGTACGATCTCCGGCCTGAACTGACCAAAAGAGGGGTTCAGCTGCCTGAATGAAAGTCCTTGCGCCAATAGTTCGCCCGCGACCTCGGTTTTCGCGAATACAGCCGATATCGACTGGAGTGCGCCCTTCTCGCACTGGCTCAGCGCACGCTGCTCGCGCTGCCTGAGCCACTGCCACCAGGTGCTGGATTGCACTTTCGACTCGCAGCGGTGGGCGAGGTAGTAAACGGGACCGTTTTGTCGCGCAGGTAGATAAGGTGTTGCCAGCAGATCGTCGATCACGACCGCTTCATAGCCTTCTGCCCGTCGCTGAATAGCGGCCTGCAGGCGCGCGTTAACGATGTCTGTACCCAGCCGTGCTTTCGCGAGACCACGCAGACCGGCGACAATCGGCTGATCGGCGGAGCTCGCTGGGAAGCCCCCGGCGGCGCGTACCGAGGCAAAGTGATCACGCAGCTCCTGCAGCTCCTGATGATCGATGGGACCGGCGATCGCCAAAGACAGATCGAAATCTCGCGCTAATACACCGACGACGATCCGCGTTTCCCGACTCAGCCCCGCGGCGCCGGCCAATTGATCGAAGGTGGTGAGATACAAAACCTGTGGGCGACCCGGCGCCGACATATCAACTCAGTCCGAGGCCAACATTATTGTGCTCAAGTACTCGCTCCGCCCGATAGCTGGAACGCACGAAGACACCTGAGACGACTTCAAGGAAACCACGCTCCAGTCCCCACTCCCGATATTGATCAAACTCGTCCGGGGTCACAAACCGCTCAACGGGCAGGTGGTTTTGGGTTGGCTGCAGATACTGCCCCAAGGTCAGCACATCGATATCGTGCTGTCGAAGGTCGTCCATGCAGGTCTGGATTTCGTCGTCACGCTCACCCAGCCCTAGCATCAAGGAAGTCTTGGTCACCACACCGGGGCGATAGGCCTTGCCCGCAGCCAGCACATCCAGTGTCTGCTGGTAGCCCGCACGGGGGTCACGCACCGGATGAGTCAGCCGCTCCACCGTCTCAACATTCTGCGCAAAGACCTCAATGCCAGAGTCGAGCAGCGTCTCGACCGCCGACCGATCACCAAGGAAGTCAGGCGTCAGAGCTTCGACCGCGGTCTCCGGATTCAGTGCTTTGGTGGCGCGCACCACATCGGCGTAATGACCCGCGCCGCCATCGGGCAGATCATCACGATTCACCGAGGTCAGCACCACATATTTCAGGCCCATCAATTGGACGGCCTCTGCCGTATTCTGCGGTTCCTGCGGATCCAGCCAGCCCTTGGGGTTACCCGTATTGACCGAGCAGAACCGGCAGGCGCGTGTGCAGACATCGCCCATCAACATGATCGTGGCGGTACCTGCACTCCAGCACTCGCCAATGTTGGGACACTTGGCTTCCTCACAGACCGTGGCCAACCCATGCTCGTGAACGATGCTCCGCACCGCGTCAAACTTAGGACTGCTCTGCACGCGCATGCGCAACCATTCCGGCTTGGCCAATCGTTCAGAATCTGTAGACGACGCCTTGATGCCATCTTTGATCACCGACATGCCGCGGTCGTTGGTAAATTTATGGCCGCTGTCGATCTGGGTTGTCGGTATCCGCTTGCCGCTCATCGCATCTCGCCCTGGCCGTCTCAGGCTGCGGCCGCGCTGAGTCGCACAGAGACGCCGTTGACCGCCGCATTACCGGACAACTGGTCCACGAACTGCTCATCGGTAATGTCATTGCAACTGACCCCCGCATGGCGACTCGCCACCTCTCCCCGCGTGCCCGACAGACCGTGGCCGTAACCGTGCGGCAAGCTGACCACACCCGGCATCATTTCGTCGGATGCTGCCAGTTCGGCATCGATCGCACCCACCCGGCTTTCGATGGTGACGACCATGCCTGACTGCCAACCCTCCTTGGCGACATCATCAGGATGCATCAGCAACTGACAACGCGGCTTGCCCTTCATCAATCGATGATGGTTGTGCATCCAGGAATTGTTATCCCGCACGTGTCGACGCCCAATCAGGCGGTAGTGATCGCACGCAACGTCGGTGTCTTGCACAAAGCGCTCGATATCAGCCAGCACCTCGGGTATCGCCAGCTGAATGCGTTGATTGGGGGTCTGCAGACGCTCGGGACACGACGGCTCCAGCGCACCCAGATCAATGCCCGAGGGGTGGGCTTTCAACTTGTCGATGCTCAGTTGCCACTCCGTATGTTCACCATAGGGGCCACTTCTCAAAGCCGCATCCACCATACGGTCGGGCGGATAAGTGGGCATGGGCTCTAGATTCAGTCGCGCCGC
>JADHQF010000037.1 GCA_016778085.1 Luminiphilus sp.
GACATGGCCAGTGCGCCGATGTGTTCCCCACTGCACAGCGCCGGTAAATACTGCGCCCTCTGCTCCTCGGAGCCATTCAGGCGAATCTGGTTCAGGCAGAGATTGGAGTGCGCACCGTAAGACAAACCGACTGAGGCGCTGGCGCGGGAGATCTCCTCCATGGCAATCGCATGCGCCAGGTAACCCATACCGCTACCGCCGTATTGCTCGGGAATGGTGATGCCCAGCAGACCAAGGTCGCCCATTTTGGTCCACAGATCTCTGGGAAAATCGTTGTCGCGGTCAATGTCGGCGGCCCGCGGTGCAATCTCCGTGGTAGCAAACTGGTGCACCGTCTCCCTGAGTAAACCGATCTCCTCGCTATGGCCATATTGTAGGGTGGGGTAGGGGGTACTCATCTCAATGGGCTCCTGCTGATTTCATCGGCTCCTGCCGACTGCGCGCGAGGCCCTCTGCCCAGTGGACAGAGGTCATCGTCGGTAGTGGCCCGTGAGTATGTAACACAACTGCGCATCAGCGTGCTGGATATCAGTCATAATCTATTCTTGATTGATGACCGGGCGGGTGCCTCGACTCCCCCTGGTGCTGCTCCTGGTGGAGTATCGCTCTTGGTGCACGGCTCCTAATGATGCGGTGACAGGGAATCTCATGAGAAAGCTGCTCAAATTCGGCCACTCAATGACTGCCATTACTTTTCTCGGCTCGGTAGTCGTGCTGTGGGTATTTCATCATTACTTACCGCAGCCCGCGGAGGCGCTGGAGATCTATGTGGCGGAGCGGCAGGTGATGGAGCGTGTGGCGACGCTGGTCATGATGCCTTCGCTGCTCCTCACCCTGTTGTTCGGTCTAGCCTCGTTCGCGGTGGTGCCCGGTTATCATGGGGCGCCTTGGGCCTGGGCGAAGTTGGTCACGACCGTGTTGATGCTGGAGGGGAGTCTGCTTGGGATACAAAGCCCCATCAAAAGAGAGGCTGAACTCGCCAGCGCGGCGTTGATCGATGTCAGTCTGGTGGGTGAGTTGGCGCTTAAACTGGAGGCGGAACGCGGATCCCTCGTAATCATCGGTTTGGTGGCAACCGCCAATGTCGCCCTTGGGGTGTGGCGCCCCAAATTCCGTTCCCGAACTAAACTAGCGTCCTGAACATCAGCGCCAAACGCTTGCCGCGACTCAAGCTCTCAAGAAACTCCCGTGGGTCCGCATCGCGGGTCATGAAATCCGAAAAGCCGCTTAGGGTTTCCATATCAATCCCGTCGAGGTTGAGGAATCCCATTTGCCAGTCCGCGAATTCTCTTGACTCAGTCTCGCCGTCAAATAGGACACGCACTTCCTTGTGGCGAGGATCCCCCTCAATGTCGTGAAAGGTCGCCATGACGGCTGATTCACTGCCTTCCAGCACCTGATAAAAGCTACCTTCCCGATAAAGCAATAAGCCCGTCACATTCCGATCCGTGTTGGCATTCCTTGCTTCGGTTAATAAGGCGATCAATGCCTCTTCAGTAAATTTTACGGCCTCAGTACTGACGTATCCGAGGTGAAAGAGGGTGTCAGGGTCCTGCGCCTGTTGGGGGCTGTTGAGCTGTGACATGGGGAGCTTGCCTCTGAAGCGATCCGAAGATCTATATGTGATGAGCCCCCAACCTCACCTTGCTTGCTCCCGGCTCAATAGTCAAATAAAATTGACAGATATGTGGTAAAAAACATGGACAGCAAGTTGGACATCGGGCGAGATCGCTCGGAGAGTGGCCAAAATGGCCACGTTTGGGGGAAAACATGAGTGAAGCACTGGCCTCATTGGACGGGGCGGTCAATCTGACCACACAGCAGGCGCTGGAGGCACAGCCTTTGGCGCCCCGATTCTATTGCACCGACTACGCGGCAATGGAGCATATCGACATCGAGCCCGTTCGCGCAGAGTGGGATCTGATGATGCGCGACTTCGAGCTCGACACGAACCGCGGCCACTTCAAGCAGAACTACGAGTACGACCCCAGCATTCTGGAGTCGGACCCCGAACTCAAAGAAGAGTTTCTCGATCTGCTCGTCTCCTCCATCACCGCGGAGTACTCGGGTTGTGTGCTCTACCAGGAGATCGAGAAAAACGTTAGCAACCCCGACGTCTCCAAGCTGATGCGCTATATGGCGAGGGATGAATCTCGACACGCCGGTTTCATCAATAAAGCGCTGAACAAGCTCGGTGTGGCTGTTGACCTCGGGGTGTTGAAGCGTGAGAAGGAGTACACCTTCTTCAAGCCCAAATATATTTATTACGCTACCTATCTCTCAGAAAAGATCGGCTACGCGCGCTACATCACGATCTATCGACACCTTGAGCGCCATCCCGAGAAGCGCTTTCATCCGATTTTTAAATGGTTTTTGGAGTGGTGTAATGACGAGTTTGCCCACGGCGAGGCCTTTGCACTGATCATGCGATCCGATCCGAAATTGCTGAGTGGCTTTAACAAGCTGTGGATCCGCTTTTTCCTGCTCGCGGTCTATTCGACCATGTATGTCAGGGACCACTCTCGGCCCAAGCTCTACGAAGCGTTTGGTATGGACGTCACCGAGTTTGATTACACAGTGTTTGACATCACTACAGAGATCTCTCGGCAGGTGTTCCCGCTGACCCTGAACACCGACGATCCCCGCTTCCGGGCGGGTCTTGAGCGGATGCGAGCCCTGCAAGTTGCTCGCGACGCCCTCGAGGGCCAGCGGGGTCCTCTGGCGATGCTCAAAAAGCTGGGCTATTTGGTGGGCTCCGGTCTGACCTTTGCGCGGCTGTACCTGCTGCCCACCCAAGCCAACACTATCCCCGACCAGGTGCGGATGCAGCCCGCCTGGTAGAGAACACCAGATAGCAGGCCGCCGGCTAGCGCGGCCTGGACCCACGAGGTCCTGCCACCGAGCACCGCAGTGGTCCAGCGGGAATACCCATGAGCGTTCACTTGTATGAGGGACATTCAGTCGACGAACTGTTCAAGTCTCCAGTGACAGGACTGTTCTCAACTCTGCCGGTTTGATACGTTGGCGCCTCAGTTATTCCTCGAGGTCAAACCGTGTCTGTTATCGAAGTTCACCAGGAAGCCGGTGTCGCACTCGTGACGTTGAATCGTCCCGACGCGCATAACGCGCTAAATCGAGAATTGTCCGAGGCCATCATTACGACCTTCGCCGACCTTTCGGCTGATGAGGGAGTGAGAGCCATTGTGTTGACGGGTTCGGGCCGCGCTTTTTGCGCAGGTGTGGACCTCAAGGCACTAACGGATGAACCCGAACTGCTGTCGAGTGGACTGGGCCTCGGGCCCGAGTCGCCCATTGTGGTAGCGCTGGAGCAGTGTCCCCAACCCATCATCGGTGCCGTCAATGGCGCTGCTGTGACGGGGGGATTTGAGTTGGCGCTTGCCTGTGATTATCTGTATGCCAGTGAGCACGCGAGGTTCGCTGACACCCATGCCCGCGTGGGCATTTTGCCCGGTTGGGGTCTGTCACAGAAGTTATCGCGCATCATCGGTATTAATCGCGCGCGCGAGATGAGTTTGACCGGCAACTTCATTGACGCGGAGCGCGCCGAGGCTTGGGGGCTGGTCAATCGTGTCTGTGCCGCCGACAGCCTGCTGGATGAGGCGCTGGCCAGTGCGGCACAAATCGCTGATGCCGACCCCAAGGCCGTTTTCGCGCTCAAGGCGCTGATGAATGACGGGGTGAAGGAGTCCCTCGGTAATGCGTTGGTGCTGGAGGGCGAGCGCGGCAATGCCTTTGCCAAAACGGTGGATTACAGCCAGATGAGCGCCCGGTTGGCAGCGCTGCGCCAGCGAGCAGCCAAGCAGTGAGCCGAGAGTTGCGGCCTAGTATGCAATCGCACGTCTCGTTTTCGAGAAGGGACACAAGGCCATGATCTGGTTGACGAGTGGCGTCTTCCTTTGGAGCGCGGCGCATCTTTTTAAGCGCGTAGCGCCCAAGGTACGAGCACGGCTTGGCAATGCCGGCAGACCGCTGATGGCACTGCTTCTCTTGGCATCTGTTCTGATGATGACGCTAGGCTACCAGCAGGCCTCGACCACTGTGTGGTGGGGTCGCCAGACCGCCTGGGTGGGTGCGAACAACGTGCTGGTGTATCTCAGCTTTTACTTAATTGCTGGGTCGCAGGTGGGCGCTCGGGTCGCAGGTGTGATCCGGCATCCCCAGCTGACCGCCGTCAAGCTGTGGGCGCTGGCGCATCTGCTTGTGAATGGTGACTCTGCGTCACTGCTACTTTTCGGCGGCCTGCTTGTCTGGGCCGTGCTGGAAGTGGTGATTATTAATAAGCAGGACGGCAAGCCGCGATTGAGCAAGCCCCAGCCGTCACTGCCCCGGGAGTTCGCTGCAATTGCTATCACACTGCTCATCTACGGTGTGGCGGCCTACCTGCATGGACTGCTCGGCTACCCCGTTCATGGCTGACGCCAGCCACCTCACGTGAGCCGGCGTTTCGGACTTACGGACGCCGCGATCCGCAAAGCGCTGGATGCGCTGGCCCAGGATCATCGAGAGGTGGCGCGAGCCGTCGCCCAGGTGGGTTACCCCCCGTCGCGGCGACGAGAACATTCTTTTGAATCCTTGGCGAGAATCGTGATGGGGCAACAACTGTCAGTCAAAGCCGCCGCCACCATCGCCCAGCGCGTTGACGAGACAGTTGGGGGGGCGCTAGGGCCCGAGACATTGCTTGCCACAGCCCCGGACCAGCTCAGAGCCGCGGGACTGTCGCGCCAGAAAATCAGTTACCTGCAATCTTTGGCAGAGGCCGTGATCTCCGGTGACTTGCCGATCGAAACCTTGCCCGAGCTCGCTGACGAAGAAGTAGAAGCCGCGATAACCGCGGTGCGGGGTTTCGGGCGTTGGTCCGCGCATATGTACATGATGTTTGCTCTGGGGCGTCCTGACATATGGCCCAGCGGCGATCTCGCGGTGCGGGTCGGGTTTGGCAGGATCATGGGTTGGAAAGACCGCCCGGATGAGAAACGGGTGATCGACGAGGGCGGCCCCTTTTCGCCGTATCGCAGTGCGCTCGCCTTATTGTGCTGGCAATTTTACAGCGAGGCACCGCTGTGAGTTTCAGTGAATGGGATCAGCGTTGTATGACCTTGGCGCTGGAAGAGGCGCGGCGCGCTGCGGATCGTGGTGAAGTGCCGGTGGGTGCGGTACTGACGCGCGGTGAAGTCGTGCTCGCCCATGGCGGTAACGCGCAGATAGAACTTCACGATGCCACGGCCCATGCCGAAATCCGGGTATTGAGAGAAGCGGGCGTCAGGGACAGTAATTATCGGCTGCCAGGCACAACCCTCTATGTGACGCTGGAACCCTGCACGATGTGTTGCGGCGCATTGGTTCACGCTCGAGTCGGGCGCCTCGTATTTGCCACTCGGGAGCCCCGAGCCGGGGCCGTCCTTAGCACCGGTGCGATACTTGATAACCCTGCACTGAACCATCGTGTGGAGTGGGTAGAGGGTTTGTACGAAACAGAAAGTGCGGATCTGTTGCGCCAGTTTTTTCAGCAGCGCCGGGGCGATCAAGAAAAAGGCACCTGAGGCGCCATCAGACGCGCGGGCATAACCAAACGCCCGCGATCAACATGGCACCGCTATAAGACGGGGAGCTCGGCGCGCCGGAGGTTATCGGGTAGTAGCGCATCTACCTGAATCGGCGGCGAGATGCGGCGCTCAGGAAGATTCTGAAACGACAGCAGCCCCTCGTAGTGGCGGATGTTGTCGACATAGGTCGCCGCTTGTTCCCCCTCCGCAAAACCGAATTTGGTCATGGGAAAATAGTTCGGATTTTGCAGCTTGGGTAGCTGCGCCCGCACATCGGGCCACAAGTGGGGGTCGCCGCCCTGCTGCTGGGTCATGATGCGAGCATCCTCTAAATGACCCATGCCAATGTTATAGGCCGCCAGCGCCATGAAGGTGCGGTCGGGCTCTTCGATATCTGATGGCAGCCTTCTCAACAAGTCTTTGAAAAACCGCGCGCCGCCCCTCAGGCTCTGGCGCGGGTCCGTGCGATCCTCCACCCCTAGTTCGTTTGCGGTCACACGCGTGAGCATCATCATGCCCCGCACCCCTGTGTGCGAGCGAGCAGAGGGGTCCCAGTGTGACTCTTGGTACGCCATAGCGGCCAAGAGCCGCCAGTTCATCTGGTACTCCTCCGCAACAGTCTCAAGCAGCGGCTGCCACTCGGGGAGATCTTCACGCATTTTGCGCTGGAAGGTGAGTGAGCCAACACGGGAAGCGTGCTCCCAACGACCAAAATGTTCCCGCTCCAGCTGCGCGATTTGTCCCTGCTCGGTGGCGCGGGCAATGAATTCATTCACCAGTTCTAGAGAGGTCTCACCGCGTTTGCCTCGGGGCAGATACCAGACAATGGGCGTGCTGTCGCCGATTTCCATCGCGGCGACCACGCGGGGGAACAGCTGCTGCTGGATACTGAATTCAATCGAATCGACGATCGCCAGATCCGCTTTCTCGTCTGTCACCAGCTGCATCAATTCGAGCGAATCGGCAGCGTGAATCTCACGCCAGGTCAGTTCGGGAAGGTCTTTTTGCAGCGCAGAAAGCGTCTCTAAATGCACGCTGCCGGCGATCACCACGATGTCGCGCCCCACTAACGTCTTGAGCGAGCGAGGTCTGAGTGTCCCTGACTTGTAGACGACAAGGGGTTGCTGATGAAGGTAGGGGTGAGATGCGACAAACCGCGCGTCGCGTCCGGCGCTTTGGCTGAGGCCCGCCGCTGCCAGATGTGCCTCACCGCTTGCCAGCATGTCGAACAATTCCGGCAGGCTAAAGGCCACCTTGATACGCACTGGCATGTCGTACTCGCGAGCGAATGCTCTGACGAGCCCATATTCGAACCCCGATGCGCGATCCCCCTGAAAGTAGTAAGTCGTCGGGGTATTGCGGGTCACCACCACTAACTCCTTGCCCTCAGCCAGCGGTGGCAGGGAGGATGAGTCGCTGCACGCCGATAACAGGCTCAATGAGCCTGCACAGGCAAGATAAAACAGCAGTCGCGTCATGCCGTGATTGTAGGCGCTGGGTCGCGCCGGGAACAGCGTGCCTCGAAGTGCGTCGGTGACCTCAGTAAGGAGGTGAAAACATCTTGGTTCCGGCTCACAGGCATACCTGCGCAACAAGCTCCACGGTATACTCTGCGTGCTGTCTCGCTCAGGTACCCCAGATGCTTGTCCTGCCCGGATCTTCCGCGCTGTCCGCCGCCCGTTTTCAACTCTTGGCGGCAGACATTTCTGCACTAGGTCTGGCCCTTTCGCTGCGCGAGGTGGTGCATGCCTATGCGGTAGACATCGCACCAGGTGAGACCATTGATGGCGATCGTTTGGCTGCGCTGCTTCATCCGGGCACCGCGACGGCCGTTGACCCCTCCGCACAAGAGCGGCCGGGGCAGCGCATTGTCGCGCCAAGATTTGGCACGATTTCTCCCTGGTCCAGTAAAGCCACTGATATAGCTCATAACTGCGGATTCTCCACCGTTGAGCGTATCGAGAGGGTGACGCTATTCGGCATTGACGGCCTCACGGAAGATGACGATATCCGCGCGCTGGATGCCTTGATACATGATCGGATGGTCGAGACTGTCGTCGGTTCATTAGAAGACTTACAACCCCTGTTCGAGCGCACCGCGCCCCGATCCTATGACGAAGTCGACCTGTTGGCCGGAGGCGCTGCGGCCTTGGCGCGGGCTAACACTGAATTGGGTTTGGCGTTGACTGAAGATGAGATCAGCTACCTCGTCGACGCATTCTCGACGTTGGGGCGTAATCCCCGGGACATCGAATTGATGATGTTCGCGCAGGCGAACTCCGAGCACTGCCGTCACAAAATTTTTAACGCCAGCTGGGAGATCGACGGTGCGCAGCAGGATCATTCTCTGTTTGCCATGATCCGGCACACCCATGAAGTCGGTGGCGATAACGTATTGTCAGCTTATTCCGATAACGCCGCCGTCGTGGCAGGCCATCGGGCAGGCCGGTTCTATCCAGACGTCGCTGATCAAGTCTGGCGATTCCACGATGAGTCGATTCATTTATTGATGAAAGTGGAGACGCACAATCACCCGACGGCGATCTCACCCTTTGCGGGTGCGGGCACCGGCTCTGGAGGCGAGATTCGTGACGAAGGCGCGGTGGGACGTGGCTCGCGACCCAAGGTCGGGCTGGTGGGTTTTTCGGTCTCCCATTTGGAGCTGCCAGACAAACCGCGACCGTGGGAGCTAGGTTATGGCCGCCCCGGCCGAATTGTTTCGCCACTGAATATCATGACCGAGGGGCCGATCGGCGCTGCGGCCTTTAACAATGAGTTCGGCAGGCCCAATCTCGCAGGCTACTTCCGAACGTTTGAAACGCAGACTGCCGACGGCGTTAGGGGATATCACAAGCCCATCATGATCGCCGGTGGGTTCGGCAACGTGCGCACCGAGCACGTCGACAAAGGCGACTATTCGGCTGGCGCCAAATTGGTGGTGTTGGGTGGCCCTGCGATGCTGATTGGTCTGGGCGGTGGTGCAGCGTCATCGATGGCGAGCGGGGACAGTGCGGAGGATCTCGACTTTGCCTCAGTGCAGCGACAAAACCCTGAAATACAACGTCGTTGTCAGGAGGTCATTGATCGCTGCTGGAGTCTGGGCACGGATAATCCCATCGCCTTTATCCATGACGTCGGTGCGGGGGGGCTGAGCAACGCGCTGCCCGAGCTGGTCAAGGACGGGGGTCGGGGAGGGCGCTTCGAGCTTCGAGATGTGCCCAATGATGAACCGGGCATGACGCCTCTGGAGATTTGGTGCAACGAATCACAGGAGCGCTATGTGCTGGCGGTAGAACCCGATCAGCTGGCGCGATTTGAATCGATCTGTGAGCGGGAGCGCTGCCCCTATGCGGTCGTCGGTGAGGCGACAGAAGCCCATCATCTGTCGGTGACGGACCGCCAGTTCAATAATGACCCGATCGATCTGCCCATGTCAGTGTTGTTTGGCAAGCCGCCCAAGATGCACCGGCGGGCCTCGCGCAGGCCGCCGCTCAGTGATGGCTTCGATGCCAGCGCAGTCTCCTTGCCGGAATCCCTTGAGCGGGTGCTGACCTTCCCGGCGGTGGCGTCGAAGAGCTTCCTCATTACGATTGGTGATCGCAGCGTCACGGGTATGGTGGCCCGGGATCAGATGGTGGGCCCCTGGCAGGTACCGGTGGCGGACTGTGCCGTCACCACGGTATCGCTCGACACGCATCTGGGCGAGGCCATGGCGATGGGTGAGCGCACGCCTCTGGCGCTATTGGACGGACCCGCGTCGGGCCGCATGGCGGTGGCCGAGGCGATCACCAATATTCTGGCTGCGCCGATTGCATCACTGAGTGACATTAAGCTGTCCGCAAACTGGATGTGTGCGGCGGGCTACGCAGGGGATGACGCGATCCTCTACGACACGGTCGCCGCCGTGGGCCGCGATTTTTGTCCCGCGCTCGGCATTACGATCCCCGTCGGCAAGGACTCTATGTCCATGCGCACCGTGTGGCGGGAAGAGGGTGAAGACCGCGCTGTGACTGCGCCCGTCTCGCTGATTGTGTCGGCATTTGCCCCCTGTGACGACGTTCGCGCGGTACTGACACCGGTCTTATCTCCGCGCGAGGATTCGGTCTTATTGCTGGTCGATCTGGGCCGCGGGCAGGACCGAATGGGTGGCTCGGTGCTCGCGCAGGTGTGGCAACAAATGGGCAGCACGGCTCCCGACGTCGTCCCTGAGGACGTTCACGCGTTCTTCGAGCTGATGAAGAAGGTCAAGGACAACGATTGGGTGCTTGCCTACCACGACCGCTCTGACGGTGGCTTGCTGGTCACTCTGTTGGAGATGGCATTTGCGGGGCGCTGCGGGCTGCAGGTGGATCTCGATATCTCGCCCGATCAGGCCAATGCGAGGCTCTTTAGTGAAGAGGCGGGCGCTGTATTGCAGGTGGCGACCGAACATGTCTCCGATGTCTTGGCTTGTGCCGAGGCGGTCGGGCTTGGAGAAGCGGTGACCCGCATTGCGATGCCGCGGGCTGATGGGCGCATTGTGGTGAATACCCCGCAGTTCGAGTTGATCGACAGCCGGCGAGCAGCGCTGCAGTCGCTGTGGGCAGAGACCAGCCATGCCATTGCCCGTGTCCGCGACAACGCCGATTGCGCGGATCAGGAGTTTGCAGCCATTCAGGCACAGGATCCCGGTCTCTCCGCCCAACTCAGCTACGACTGTAATGCCGACATTGCTGCGCCTTTTATCGCCACCGGACACCGCCCCCGTATTGCGGTGCTGCGTGAGCAGGGCGTCAACGGCCAGATGGAGATGGCGGCGGCCTTTGACCGCGCCGGATTTACGGCGGTCGATGTGCATATGAGCGATCTCATTGCCGGCCGGCAGGATCTGTCTGATTGTCATGGACTGGCGGCTTGCGGCGGCTTCTCCTATGGCGATGTGCTGGGTGCCGGAGAGGGTTGGGCAAAAAGCATTTTATTTAATGAGGCAGTCCGCTCCCGGTTTGAGCAGTTTTTCGCGCGGACCGACACTTTCGCCTTGGGAGTCTGTAACGGTTGTCAGATGCTGTCCGCGCTCCAGGAAATTATCCCCGGGACTGATCACTGGCCACGCTTTGCGCGTAATCGCTCTGAGCAGTACGAGGCCCGCCTGTCGCTGGTTAAAGTGGAGGCCTCGCCGTCAGTGCTGCTGTCTGGTATGGAAGGCTCGCACCTGCCTATCGTGGTGGCCCATGGAGAAGGGCGCGCGCAGTTTGCCTCCCCCGAGGAGCAGGCCGCATTGGAAGGCGCGGGTTTGGTGGCCATGCGCTTTATCGATCACGATCTGCAGGTCACCGGCAGTTATCCCTCCAACCCCAATGGATCCCCGGATGGCATCACGGGCCTCTGTAATGAGGACGGGCGGATTACCATCATGATGCCGCACCCAGAGCGCGTCTTCCGTGCCGCGCAACTCTCCTGGTGTCCCTCCGAATGGGAAACTGATTCCGGATGGATGCGACTCTTCCGCAATGCGCGGGTCTGGCTTGGGTAACTGTTACATGGTTTTGACGCCACTGAGTCGTTACACTCCGCGCCTGTTCAATCATGCGGACGCTGCCGAGCCAGCGATCAATTAGATCCGATGACAAACCGCTATCCTCTGTGGAAAAACCTGCTCATCCTCATTGTTGTGCTGTGTGGCTTTTATTACGCCGCACCCAATCTGTATGCCCCTGATCCGGCACTGCAAATTGCCGGTGCGAGCAGTGCGCAACAGATCGACGAGCGTGTGCTTGCGAGGGCGGAGGCAGCGCTGACCGAGGCGGGAATCGGCTCTTTCGGTGAAGAGCTGCAGAATCAGGGTAAATCAGCCCTGTTGCGTCTCAATGATCGCGAGCAACAGCTGCGAGCGCAGGCCATTTTGGCGCGAGAGCTGGGCGACGGCTTTATCGTCGCGCTGAACCTCGCGCCTACAACGCCTGACTGGCTAGTGGATGGCGGCGCCTCGCCCATGAAGCTCGGACTAGATTTGAGCGGTGGCGTGCACTTTAAGCTAGAAGTCGATGTTGCGGCAGCGACCGAGCGCAAACTGAATCAATATGAAACGGGCATCCAGAAGCGACTACGCGAGGAACGTATTCGCGGTCGAATCAGTCTGGATGGTCAAAAAGTCGCCATGCAATTCCGCACCGAGGCCGATCGTGAAGCGGCGCGCCGTGAGGTGGTGGATCTTTTTCCCGAGCTCTTTCTGGATCGTGTGGACGAAGGCGAAACCTGGTCGCTGTATGCGGCGGTGACGGAGCAAACGATCAAGGAGGTGGTTGACTACGCCGTGGCCCAGAACCTGACTACCATCCGCAATCGCGTGAATGAGTTGGGGGTGTCCGAACCCTTGGTGCAGCGCCAGGGTAGCAATCGTATTGTTGTGGAGTTGCCCGGTATTCAGGACACCGCCGAGGCGAAGCGTATTTTGGGGAAAGTCGCGAATCTGGAATTCCGGTTGGTCGCCGAAGCGAACGCACCGATCTCAGAGCGTCAGCGATTTGAGTATCGAAGCGCTGATCGCGGCGGCATGACGGAGTGGCTGGAGCGTGACGTCATTATCACTGGCGAGAGCGTATCTAATGCGCAGGCCGGATTTGACCAAAACGGTCAGCCTAATGTGTCGATCAGTCTCGATGGTGAGGGCGGCATGCTGATGTCGCGGGCTACGCGCGCGAACATCAAGCGCCGTATGGGCGTCTTGTTCATTGAGAGAAAATATCGCACCCGCTATGAGCAGGGTGAGTCAGGGGATGAGGTGGCAGTGCGCATTCCCTATGACGAAAAGAAGCTGCTCACGGCGCCGGTCATTCAGTCCGCGCTGGGTGCACAGTTCCAGATTACGGGCCTTGATAACCCTGCCGAGTCTTCCGAGCTGGCGCTCATGTTGCGCGCCGGTGCGCTCGCCGCACCCATCACCTTTGTGGAAGAGCGCACGGTAGGCCCCTCATTGGGTGCCGAGAATATTCGCCTCGGCATGAAGTCGGTCCAGGTTGGCTTGGCGCTGGTGGTTGTGTTCATGATTCTGTACTACCGCGTATTCGGCATCGCCGCAGTGATCGCGCTGTCGGGCAACCTAGTCTTGTTGGTCGGCATCATGTCCTTGCTGGGCGCCACGCTCACCTTGCCGGGCATTGCGGGCATTGTGCTGACCGTCGGTATGGCGGTGGACGCCAATGTGTTGATCTTCGCGCGGATTCGCGAGGAGATTCGCAGCGGATCGCCGCCGCAAACGGCGATCACACAGGGCTTTGATCGCGCGATCGTGACGATTCTTGATGCCAATATCACAACCCTTATCGTGGCCATCATTCTCTATGCCATCGGTACCGGACCGATTAAAGGCTTCGCAGTTACTCTTTCGGTCGGCATCATCACATCCATGTTCTCCTCTATCATGGGTACCCGCGCACTCGTCAACCTTATCTACGGCGGTCGCCGGGTGAAGTCACTGGCGATCGGCGGCATCGGCAACAAACGATCCAGCACGGAAGGAGCGCCGGCATGAAAGCGATACCCTTCATGAAATGGCGCTGGGTGGCCGTGGCGATGTCCGTGGCCGCATTATTGGCGGCAATGGGTTCGCTCTCCGTAAAGCAATTGAACTGGGGCTTAGATTTCACGGGCGGCACTCTCGTCGAGGTCGCCTATAGCGATAGCGCTGATCTGGGTGCGATTCGCACGGAGCTGGATCGGGAAGGTTATGAGGGTGCCGTGGTGGTCAGCTTTGGTACCGACAGGGATGTGTTGGTGCGCTTGCCCGACGGGTATTCGGATGAGCAGGGTGCGTTGATGGTCGACAAGCTTCGGGCAGCGACCGAGATGAGCATCGAGCTGCGCCGGATTGAGTTTGTCGGACCCCAAGTGGGCGAGGAACTGAGAGACGACGGTGGGATCGCCATGCTCACCGCGCTGGGCCTGGTGATGCTCTACGTCGCCTTCCGCTTCCAGATCAAGTTCGCGCTGGGCGCCGTAATCGCATTGGCTCACGACGTGATCTTTACCTTAGGCTTCTTCTCGCTCACGGGTTTAGAGTTTGACCTGACCGTGCTCGCGGCACTGTTGGCGGTGGTGGGCTATTCGCTGAACGATACGATCGTGGTGTCCGACCGCATCCGGGAGAACCTACGGAAAATTCGTCGCGCCAGCCCCGGAGAGGTGATCGATATCTCGCTGACTGAAACTTTGGGCCGCACGCTGGTCACTTCTTTAACCACGTTGCTGGTGCTGGCCGCGCTCGCCTTGTTTGGCGGGGAAATGATTTTTGGTTTTGCCGTGGCGCTGTTGGTGGGTGTAGCGGTGGGGACCTATTCTTCCATGTACGTGGCAGCCACCACCCTGTTGCAATTGGGTGTGAGTAAAGAGGATGTGATGGTGCCCGAGCGTGAGGGTGCCGATCAGGAAGGCTTAATGCCCTGACGCTACTTCTGGCGATAAATCTTTAGGCAGCAGACCACTTGACCAACGGCAGCATCTGACGCATGAGCTTGCTGTTGCCACAGACCACATTGCCACTGTCATACCAGCCTTCACCACCCGACAGGTCAGTGATCAGTCCGCCCGCTTCGCGAACCAATAACGCGCCGGCGGCGATGTCCCACTCGTTCAGACCCATCTCCCAAAATCCGTCCAGGCGACCGGCCGCGACATACGCTAGATCCAGCGAGGCGGCACCCGCCCGGCGAACCCCCATGGAGCGACTGGTTACGGCCGCGAGTGACTGGGTATACCAGTCGAGGTGCTCGTCGCAGTGCCCCAAAAAAGGTACCCCGGTGCCAATCAGCGAATCGGTGAGCTCGTGGCGGTCGCCAACACGGATACGATGACCGTTAACCTGCGCGCCACGGCCACGTGAGGCGATAAATTCTTCCCGTCTCACGGGGTCATAGACCACAGCGTGTTCGACTTTGCCGCGATGCAAACAAGCAATACTGATCGCGTAGTGGGGGATGCCTCGCAGAAAATTACTGGTGCCGTCCAGCGGATCAATCACCCAGGTGTAGTCAGAGTCCTTATTCCCAGATAGACCACTTTCTTCGCATAGAAAGCGATGATCGGGGTAAGTTTTACCCAGCTGATAGAGAATTTCCTTCTCCGATGCGATGTCGACCTCCGTCACAAAGTCTGCGGCCGCCTTCGCCTGATAGCCGATCCGGTCCATGTCGTCGGAGGCGCGCACAATCAAGTCTCCCGCTTTGCGGGCAGCTCGCAGCGCCATGGATGCCGTCGGTTCCATCGTGTGTCCAGTGTGTTGGGGCGGCGCATCATAACAGGGGCGATCGGGTGCGCATACGGCTTTGGTACACTCGCGGCGCTCGTTTAGCCGTCCCTCCTAAGAGCCAGCACATTATGAATCCTGACAACATCGACATTGTTCTGGTCCACACCACGCATAGCGGCAATATCGGAGGTGTCGCGCGTGCCATGAAAAATATGGGACTCACCCGACTGACGCTGGTGGCACCGGTCGAATACCCTGCACCTGAGGCGACGTGGCGCGCAGCATCCGCAGGCGATGTGCTGGAAAATGCGCGCGTGGTAGACACCCTCGACGAGGCGATCGCTGACTGCCAATTTGTGGTCGGCACCAGTGCGCGGGAGCGCCGCATTCCCTGGCCGGTACAGGATGCTCGCCGTTGCGCAGAGCGGATTGCCCAGCACTCCGACGCTGAGCGGGTGGCGATCCTCTTCGGCCGTGAAGATCGCGGACTGTTGAATGAGGAGTTGCAGCGTTGCAACCTGCACTGCCACATCCCGACCCATGAGGGCTACCCAAGCCTGAATCTGGCGATGGCGGTGCAAATCGTGGCCTACGAGTGCCGCATGATGCAGCTAGACGGGCAGACGGCGCTCCCTGAGGACGCGGAATGGGATACACCTTTCGCCACCGCAGAGGACATGACGCGTTTTTACACGCACCTCGAAGAAACGCTGATCGATATCGAATTCCTCAACCCGGAGGCCCCTCGCCAGCTCATGCGGCGACTGAAGCGCCTCTATAACCGGGTGCGATTGGACGATATGGAGCTCAATATCCTGCGCGGTATTCTCACAGAAACCCAGAAAGTAGCGTCTCGAAAAGCCGACTGAAACCACTTTGGCTTATTCTTGACTAAAATTGTCGGGAATAGGACAATTCAATGCATGAAACTGACGACACGCGGGCGATATGCCGTCACTGCCATGCTCGACTTGGCCATCAATGGTGGCAGTCGACCGGTCTCATTGGCGGACATCTCCGGTAGGCAGGAAATCTCCCTGTCCTATCTGGAGCAGTTGTTCGCTAAATTGCGCCGCGAGCAACTGGTGACCAGCGCTAGAGGGCCCGGTGTTGGGTACCGTCTTGCGCGCAGCGGCGCAGACATTTTTGTCGCCGAGATGATTGATGC